>JBARCY010000280.1:0-15665 GCA_049794595.1 Candidatus Acidiferrum sp. | reverse complement strand
GCCAGCGTCCCATTTTGGGCTTATCCGCAAAAGAAGCCTCGCGCCTAACCAGCTGGATTTTCAGAATACCCTGTTTCGAGCAAATTTACCCTTGACAACGAAATATCGCTAGCGTATAGTATGCACTGGGTAAACGTGTAACCGGTTTCCGGAACGCCAATCTCCTGATTGGCGGTTTTTTTTGTTATCGCTTGTCGAGTATTAAATGCTTTAAAATGAACACTTACAAAAAAGCGCCCCATTTTGCAGCAATTCCGCGCCCTAAATACCTTTAGAATGAACACTTGCAAAACTGCTTCAAAAGAAAGCACTTAAAGCGTCTTTAGAATGAACACTTATGCAAAAACCCGGGGGGGAGGGACTCCCCGGGGCGGTACAGACCGGGGGATTCCTGACACTCCGAACAGTGGCGCAACCTCCCCCGCATTTTCCTCTCCCGGACGGCCGCTACTTCAGTGCGTTGCGCACCTTGCTATGTTTCACGCTATAGCTGAAGTAAATCACAAGCCCAATAATCAACCATACGATGAGACGTATCCACGTGATTCCGTTAAGCCCCGCCATGAGCCCCAGCGAAACAATGATGCCCATAATCGGCACAAACGGCACCCACGGAGTGCGGAATGGCCGCTCCAGGTCCGGCCGGCGCCTCCGCAGCAGCCAAACGGCCGCACACACGATCACGAACGCCAGTAGCGTCCCGATGCTGACCATCTGGCCCAACGTGCCGATCGGTACGAGCGAGCCAATAATCGCCACTGCTAAACCCACGATCGCGGTTGATTTCCAGGGGGTCCGAAAACGCGGGTGAATATCTCCGGCCCACTTCCAAAGCAACCCATCATTTGCCATGGAATAGAAAACTCTCGATTGGCCCAGCAACATCACCAGCATGACCGTGCTCAATCCGGCTAGAGCCCCGGCGTTTACCACGTAACTGCCCCATTTCACCCCGGTCTCCCGAATGGCCAGTGACACCGGCGCTCCAATGTTCAAACGTGAGTAATGAACGGTCGCGGTCAGCAGCCCGGAAACCACGAGATACAGGATGGTGCAAACAACCAGTGACCCCAGAATGCCGATCGGCATGTCCTTCTGTGGGTTGCGGGCTTCTTGCGCGGCCGTCGAAACGGCGTCAAATCCAATGTACGCAAAAAATACCACGCCAGCTCCTCGCAAAACGCCCGACCAGCCAAACGAACCAAATTCCCCCGTGTTCGGCGGCAGGAAAACTTTCCAATTGTCATGCGCAAGCGCCGGATGGTGCATCACGAACGGAATGGCCACCGCGATGAACGTCAATACCGCGGCAAGTTTCACGAACACGATGCCGGTATTGAAGTTCGCGGATTCTTTGATCCCCACAATCAAGATGATCGTGACGGCGATAATGGCAAGGAAAGCGACGAGGTTGAATTTTGCGGTCACATGAGGATATTTGGCGAGGTCTGTCGTAGTCATCATGAAAGTGGAAACCGGCCCCCAGCGTCCGTCCACTTTTACCCACTCGGCCCCGGGCACATCGCAAATTTGCGGCGGCAAGCTGAGGCCATAATCCTGAAGGAAAGCCACCAGCGTGCTGCTCCATCCGCTCGCCACCGTCGCAGCGCCGAACGCGTATTCCAGGATCAGGTCCCATCCAATGATCCACGCGACAAGCTCGCCTAGCGTCGCGTATCCATAGGTATAAGCAGACCCCGCGATCGGAATCATCGACGCGAATTCGGCATAACACAATCCGGCGAAAACGCAGCCAACGCCCGCAAGCACATACGACAGCATAATCGCCGGCCCGGCATACAAGGCCGCAGCCGAACCTGTCAGTACGAAGATACCGGCCCCGATGATGGCCCCAATTCCGAGCGTGACGAGGTTGACCGGCCCCAACGCTCGCTTCAGGCTGTGCTCACCGGTATCGCTCGCCTCACGCATTAAAACGTCGATCGGCTTCGTCGCAAACAACCGGCTGCCCATGCAATCCCTCCCCTAAGGAGACTTGCTTTTGCTCGCACTGCCTAATGCCAATTTGGACCCAAAGTATCGTCACATTGTAGGGGCGAGGCCGTTTTTGCCCTACACAATTTTTTTCCTATTTCATTCTTTCGCCGCGGACACAGAAGCTCGTCTCGACCACAGCCAGTACACCGGCAATCCCAGCAGCACGATGATCAATCCCCCGCCGGCCGTCTGCGTTTGATAGAGAAGCAGGACAATCATGATCACCGTCGCGGCGACAATATAAAGCAGCGGCACAAAGGGATACCCAAACGCCTTGTAAGGCCGCTCCGCATCGGGCCGTTTCCGCCGCAAAACAAATATTCCAATGATCGTGAGCACGTAAAACAGCAGAACCGCAAAGATCACGTAATTCAACAAATCGCTGTACAAATTGCCGTAGCTCACCGCTCCGGACGCATCCACTCGCCGCGTCCTAAGCAAAATCAGCACGACGACCCAAATGCCTTGAAATATCAGCGCGCTCTGCGGCACGCCTCGCTTGCTAAGTTTGCCCGTCGACTTAAAGAATAGCCCGTCGCGTGCCATCGCATAGGAAACTCGCGCCCCAGCAAGAATCAGCCCGTTGTTGCAGCCGAACGTCGAGATGATGATGGCCACGGCCATGATCGCCGCGCCCGGCGCGCCAAAAATTCCGTTCAGCGCCAGCGTGGCAACGCGATCATCCGGCGCATTTTGGATTTGCGAAAACGGCAACACGAATAAATACGCAAGGTTCGCCAGGCAATAAAGCGTAATGACAATGCACGTGCCAAAGGCCATGGAAAGCGCGACGTCGCGCTTTGGGTTCTTCACCTCCGCAGCCGTGAACCCGATATTGTTCCAGGCGTCGGAGGAAAAAAGAGACCCAACCTGTGCCACGCCAAACGCCACGATCAATCCAAAAAAACCACTAGCTGCCGTGACCGTTGGAACCCAGCCCCGCAGAAAATTAGCGCCAGGCTCGATCGTTTCCGGCGAATGGATAGCCCACAAATGCGAGAAATTGGCCGAAATCGCGCCCGCGTTTCGGCCGACAAAAATGCCAAGCACGATCAAGCCAACCAGCGACAAGGTCTTCGCGCTGGTAAAAATGTTTTGAATCAGCTTCCCAAGGCGCACTCCCAGGGTATTCAGGAACGTGATCAGCAGGACCATCAAGATGCCGACAAACTGTTGAATCGAGAGGCTGATAGCGAACTTGGAGCCAATGGAAATCGGCGCAACGATCCACCCTGTCGGCGAAATGGCCGGGAACAAAACCCCAACAAATCGCGCAAAACCCACCGCCACCGCCGCGATCGTTCCCGTCTGGATAACAAGAAACAGCGTCCACCCATACAGGAATCCCCATAGAGGCGAGTAGGCTTCGCGCAAATAAATGTACTGCCCGCCGGCATGCGGAAATAACGCCGCAAGTTCGCCATACGAAAGTGCCGCCGCGATGGTCAACATTCCTGTTAACACCCAGGTCAGCAGCAAACCGCCCACTGATGCTGTCTGCCGGGAAATCTCAGCCGCGACAATGAAAATGCCGGACCCGATCATCGAACCGACGACGATCATCGTCCCGTCGAAGAGACCGATCGCCCGGACAAAACCGGGTTCATTTTTCTTACTCTCTTGCGGAACGTCTTGGGGGACTGCAGGTTTGACGTCGGCCATTCGGTATGTGCCTCAGACAGCCGCCGCGTGCTTCGCGGCCTCAAGCGTATTCAAGTATTGCTTCGCGCGCTCGCCCGGATCGGGCGCATTCAAGATTCCACTAATCACAGCAACTGAGTCGGCTCCCGCCTCAATCACGGCCGCAGCACGATCCAAAGTTATGCCACCGATGGCCACAATCGGCTTGTCGGTCAACGCCCGGACTCTGCGCAGAAAATCCACGCCGACGACCGGATCAGGATTAGTCTTGGAAGAGGTCGCGTAAATCGGTCCTACCGCAATGTAGTCCGCGGAACTCTTGGCTGCTCGCTCAAACTGACTCAAATTGTGCGTGGATACGCCAACAAGTTTGTCGCTGCCCAGCACCTGGCGCGCCTGCTCGACTTCCAGGTCATCCTGGCCGACGTGGACGCCGTTCGCGCCCGTCAAAAACGCCACATCAGGGCGATCATTCACAAAAAACGACACTCCTCGCGGACAAAGCGTCTGAGCTAATTCACGGGAGGACTCGAGATACCGCTTCGCGGGGGCAGATTTGTTCCGGTACTGGAGGAGGCGGACTCCAGCTTCGGCGAGGTCCAGGGCGCAATCTCGTTCGGAGGCAGTAATCAACGAAGCGTCTAGTATCACATACAGCCTGGGGAGGACAAGGCGCATAGAAACTTATTTTCCGTTGGTTCCAAGCAATCTTTCGATGAAGTGCGTGTCGAACCGCCCCTCTGCAAATTCCGCATCCGCAAGAATTCGCCGGTGCAATGGAATAGACGTCTTGATCCCCTCGATCACGAACATCTCCAGCGCCCTCTTCATCCGCCCAATGGCTTCAGCCCGGTCGCGGCCCTTTACGATCAATTTCGCGATCATCGAATCGTAGTAAGGCGGTATCACCGCATCGGCATAAGCGGCCGAATCCACGCGCACCCCCGTCCCGCCCGGCGCCTGAAACGTGGTGATGCGCCCCGCCGAGGGCACAAACGTTTCCGGATCCTCGGCATTGATGCGGCATTCGATGGCGTGCCCTGAAAAATTCATTTCTCCTACGGCATCATCCAAATTTTCCCCGGCCGCGATTCGGATCTGTGCTTTGATCAAGTCCACTCCCGTCACTAGCTCGGTCACGGGATGCTCGACCTGAATCCTGGCATTCATCTCGATAAAATAAATCGAGCCGTCTTCATCCATCAGAAACTCAACCGTGCCCGCGTTCGTGTAGCCGACTTTCTCCAGAGCGCGCACGACTTTCGTGCCAAGATCCTTCCGCTTCTTGGCGTCCATCACGGGCGACGGAGATTCCTCCACAAGCTTCTGGTGCCTCCGCTGAATGCTGCACTCCCGCTCCCCCAGGTGAATCACTTTCCCGTGCTGGTCCCCGAGCACCTGAAACTCAATATGCCGGGGGTGCTCGAGAAATTTCTCTGCATACACATCCGGCGTCCCAAACGCCTGCTGCGCCTCGCTTCGCGCCGTCTCGTACGCGTTCAGCAATTCTTCCTGCTTATGCACCACCCGCATTCCGCGCCCGCCGCCGCCTGCCGAAGCCTTGATAATGAGCGGATAACCAATCCTTTTGGCTTCCTTGGCCAGCTGTTCCTCGCCTTCGACCACTCCTTCGCTGCCCGGAACCGTGGGCACTCCCAAGGCTTTCATTTCCCGGCGCGCCCGGTCCTTTTCTCCCATCATTTCGATCACTTCCGGAGTCGGGCCTATAAATGTGATTTCAGACGCCTCACACACCTTCGCAAAGTTGGCGTTTTCCGACAGAAATCCGTATCCCGGATGGATGGCATCCACGTTGGTAATTTCCGCGGCGCTGATGACCTGAGGAATGTTCAGGTAGCTTTCCGTGCTCCTCGGCGGTCCGATGCACACGGCTTCGTCCGCAAACCGCACGTGCAACGAATTGCGGTCCGCCTCGGAGTAGACCGCGACCGTGGAAATGCCCAGTTCTTTGCAGGCACAGATGACCCGCAGCGCGATTTCCCCGCGATTGGCTACTAGGATTTTCTGGAACATGGCCGAAGGCGCCGGCTACCTCTTCCGGCTGGGACGGATGCCGTAGAGCGGCTGCCCATACTCCACAGGCTGGCCGTTCTCGACAAAGATGCGAATCAGTTCGCCGCTTTCATCCGACTCAATTTCATTCATCAACTTCATCGCTTCCACAATGCAAAGGGTTTGCCCGGACTCGACATGCGCTCCGATCTTCACGAAGGCCTCAGCGCCTGGGCTTGGAGCCTCGTAATAAGTCCCCACAATCGGCGACTTAACCAGGTGCAGATCCTCAGTCGCCCGCGCCTCTGGCGGCGGAGACGGAGCGCTCTGCGGATCCGGCGCCTGCCTCTCCGTCGCGCCAGGGACGATAATCTCCGGCAAGCCCATGGACCTCTGAAACATGGGCACACTCGCAGAGGGCTTCTTCAGCCGTATCCGCAGGTCACCCCTCGAATATTCAAACTCCTCCAGGTTGTGCTCCGTCATAAAGCGGAGGAGTTGCTCGATTTGCTGGATTTCGGGACTGGCGATGGAAGAACTTTCTTTTTCTTTCGAGGGCTGTTTGCGTTTCATGCCTTTGTCAAAGCTCGATGAGATCCCGCGGTATGCGGGTCAGTACTTCTGTCTGATCGGGATGCACGGCGACGTCGTCTTCGATTCGAATTCCCCCTACCCCCGCCGTGTAAACCCCAGGTTCAATCGTGACGACGTATCCCGATTCTAGCCGAGTGCTTTGCCCCCGCGCCACTCGCGGATCCTCATGTACTTCCAAGCCGAGCCCATGTCCCGTGCTGTGCGTGAAAAACTGGTCCAGTTTGCAACCTGCCAGAACTTGACGCGCCGCGGAATCCACGTCCCCCGTGCTGGCTCCGGCTCTCACTGCTGCTATCGCCGCGCCTTGCGCTTCCAGGACTGCTTTATACCACCGCTTTACCCGTGTAGAAGCGCGGCCTACGTACACCGTTCGGGTTATGTCGCTGCAATAGTGCGCGAGTATAACACCCAGGTCTAGTACCACCAACTCATTTTTCCTCAATCGCTTGGCAGTCGGCCGCGCGTGGGGCAATGCCGAACGCTCGCCGAAGGCCACAATCGTTTCGAACGCCGGCCCCGAAGCGCCGCCCATCCTCATTTGATATTCAATCTCCGCGGCGACCTCGTTTTCCTTAACACCGGGTTTCAACAGTTTCAAAGCTCCTGTAAGAACATCGCCTGCCAGAATCGCCGCCCGCCGCATTACGGCGAGTTCTCCGGGCTCTTTTCGGATGCGGAGAGACTCGACCAGGCCCGGAGCCGAGATCCATTCCGTGCGCGCCCCTGCCGACTTTCTTAGCGACCGCAGTTGCGCCACGGAAACCTGGGATGGGCCGAATCCCACCCGCCGGAGTGCTTTTTCCTTTAGGAACCGCCCAGTAGACTCCGCCAGAGAGCCCTTCTGCTCGATATATCGGACGGAAGCGGCTTCCTCTCCCGCCTGGGTAGTGAACCTTCCGTCGGAAATCAGCGTCGCTCCTCCCCGGCCGGCAATAAGTGTTCCCGCTTCTCCCGTGAATCCCGTAAGGTAATACCAATTTGCTGGGTGAGTGATCAGCAAGGCGTCCAACTTGGCCTTGAAGATCAGCCGTTCGAGGTGTTTTAGCCGGCTTTTGAAGGGTGAAGTCATAACGGAAACGAGGAGACCGTAGTCTCCTCGTTTCCGTCCTAATTCTAGGATGTTTTGGCCCGAATTACCCTGGGAGAATTCGGGGCGTCAGGAAGAACAACAACTCCTGCGACTGGATGGATATGGTGGTGCGCTTAAAGAGATTTCCGATTAGCGGCAAACTGCCCACGATGGGCACCTCTTGAATGTTTGTGTTCTGGGTGTTGACGATAATTCCGCCAATCACGACCGTCCCGCCGTCCGGCACGAGTACTTTGGTCTGCGCGGATTGCGTGTCCAATGCCGGGATGCCTTGTACCCGCGGAATACCTTGATCGATCTGGGTATTTTCCACGAGCACATCCATGAAGATGGTGCCTTCCGCCGTGATCTGCGGCGTCACCTCCAGTTGCAGCACGGCGTCGATGAACTGCACCGAAATGGTGTTGTTAATGGTCGTCTGAATCGGCAGCTTCACGCCCTGCTTAATGACGGCCTTTTCGTTGTTCTGCGTAACCACGCGTGGCTTTGAAAGCAATTTGCCTACGCCCTTGGCTTCCGCCGCGGTGATGAAGAAGTCTAGCGCGAAGTTGGCGGACCTAAACGAGTATCCAAAGCCGCTCGTTGGAACGCCCGCGGCAAAACTCGTAACCAGCGGAATACCACTCTGTGGGCCGCCGCTAGAAGAACTCGTCGGAACGGAAATGAGCGGAGGAACCGGCGTCGTGTTCGTCGGCCCCGGGCTAACGCCGACTTGCGGCGCACCGGAGAACAAGTTTTGGTTATGTAGGGTGGTGCTCGCGCCCGAGAAACCCAACTCCGTGCCGAGGTCCGAAGCAAAAGACCTGGAAGCTGAAATGACGCGCGCTTCGATCTCTACCTGTTGCGACTTGCGGTCGAGTTGCCGGATAAGATTGTCGATGTCAGGGAATACCGCGGGAATGTCCCGGATAATCAGCTGATTCGAACGATCGTCCGCGATAATATCGCCACGCGGACTGAGGAATTTTTTTAAGGTCGTCGCCAGAGTGGACGCCTTGGCGTAGCTCAATTGACGCGTAGTGGTTGTCGGATTGATGGCCTCCGATTGGGCCTTCAACAGGTCGCGTTCCGTCTCCGCTTCCTTTCGCAAGGTTTCGTGCGTGGCGATGCGCAACACGTTGCCGTTGAGTTGCTTGTCGAGTCCGTTGTTCTGCAGAACGATGTCCAAGGCCTGATCCCACGGCACTTCATCGAGAACAATCGTCAGAGTTCCCTTCACCGCGGGGTCCAGAACCACGTTCAATCCGCTAATCTCATGGATTAGGCGGAAAAAGTCCCGCAAATCCACGTCCTTCAGGTTTACGGAGATCGGCTCACCCGTATATTTCCCGGCCGCCACGCGCGCAGGTACCGCCTGCGTCTGTGGTTCCTGGTTCGCCGATGCCGCAAGCGTATTCGCGGCCGCCGTCGACTGCTGAGCCGCTTGCTGAGCGGCAGCCTGCTCTCGAGCAGCGCTCGCTGGTTCCGTCAACCCGCCAAAGGATGCCAGGGAGACTGAGGGCTGGGTCAGTTCGCCGGGCAAAGCAAAGCGAGGAGCTGGAATCCGCAAGTTCGTTGTGTGCCGCGAATTGTTTCGCGGAATCGAGGCGCTGTACTCGAATGTCGAGTGGGTCTTGGCATCCGGCTGCGAAACGGTGGTCTGCGGCGTAGACTGCGCTGAAAGGGGTGCTTGCGGCTGCTCGTCAAACGAGACCACTACCGCTCCGCTATCGCGCGAAATCTGGTACGGGGCCGGGCTGGTCAAATCCACAACAACGCGGGCCACATTGGGACGGTATTGCCCCACGCGCACGTCCCGCACGGGCTCCGCGCTTCCCGGAATCACCGACTTCTCGATCGCCAGCCGCGCGCCCGAAAAATCCAGGACCAATCGCTCCGGGTTCTGCATGCGCAAGGCATGGACGTCGAGCTGCCCTTCGCCTTCCACGCGCACGCTGGCGCGCTGGGGTGCCCGGGTTATCGCTACGTTCGAGATCACCGAGGGAGTCGCAGTCGCGCCGGCCGGCTCCTGAGTCTGAGCGAGCAGCGGGCTTGCGCCCAGAACCGCGCTCGAGAGGATCAGGCAGCCACACCGAAAGGCGGGCCAATTCGTCTTCATTGCTGTTCTCCTGCACTGGAGTAAATTCTCTTGTTCACTTGGCGCTCCACCGGCTTGCCGAACGCATCCTTGCCGATTTCATGGAACGAAACGCCGTCCATCGCTATCGTCTCCACCCGGCCGTCATACAGCTGATCCCCTTCACGGAGAAAATAGGTCCTGTCTTGAGGATTCGTCACCACGGCGATCATGCCGTTGGGCCCTTTCACAATCCCGCTCAGCTTCAAGGTGCTGACCTGCAAACCGGCGATTCCTGGCGGCAGGTTTTTCCCCGCGTTCTTCTCGGCTTGCTGCCGCGCGACCAGTGACTCGAACGGGTCGCGGCGGGCCACTTTCTCGCCCGGTCCCGCCGCAGCGTCGGGGTTCACGGCCGTCTCGACAGGAGTAGCAGGCGTGGAAGCCTTTGGTGTCCTTCTGATTGCGGGCTTTGCATCGCGCTTGGCCACCGCATGACCAGCGGCTCTTCGAGCATGCGGCGCAGCCGTGCCGGCCGCCTGTGGCGCCATCTTCGCGCCGGCAGGTGGCGCCGGTTTGGCTTGCGCGCGCAGGCCAGGTACGGCCATCGCGAGCAAAATCCCGATTACGAGAGTTAGTGCTGAACGCATAGATCGCTCATTCCCGCTCAGGGTTTCCTAGCCGGCTTCGCCGCGGACTTCGCTCCCGTTACGGAGGTTGGCCCTACGTCGGCTGGCTTGGTAAAGAAAGTCGTTGCCGTAAATACCGCCGAAACTGTCGTTCCGGGTCGTACCGCATATTTCGTGCCCTTGGCCTTTGACGGATCGTCGAACTCCAGATCGCCCACATTGATGATCCGCGACAGGCGGCCCAAACGCCCGAAAAAGTCCATCAAATTAAAGTATGGCCCGTCCGCTTGCACTTCAAACGGCATGTCATAGTGAAAATCCCGTGGGACAATCGCTTCCGCCGTCAAGCTGCGAAGCTGCACGTTGGAAGCGCTAGCCGCGCCCTGCAGCAGGCGTATAAATTCGTCCGTCTCTTTTTCTTCCGGCACGATGGTCTTCAGCGTATCCAGTTGCTTGGAGAGCGCGTCCATCTGCTGCTTCAGTTCGCCGTAGCGCTGTCTATAAACCTGAAGTTGCGTGACTTCCTGATTCAGCCGCGTGCGGTCTTGCACCGCTTTATCCACCGCATCCCGCTCCTGCGCCACCGGGGAGAGCGGAATGTAAACTCCCAAAAGAAGCACCACGACCGCGATGGCCACCGCCACCAGGCCCTGCATGAATACCGACATGTCGCGAAACGGATTGGCCATGATGGTCCCTTACCCTTTCTTCACCGGTGCGCCAGGCCGCGCGGAATTCGGCGCGGCGTTCGCAGGTCTCGCTTGCGTCGGCGCGCTTGGTTCCGGCTGAGGCGGAGCGATATCAGCAGACAACTGGAAGTTGAAGGTCTCCACTCCGGTGACCTTGTCGTCCTGCTTGGTGTCCTTGATTTCCACCTTCTGGAAGTAGCCGGAACGCTTCAAAGCCGTAATAAAATTCGCGACCGCGTTTATGGAGGCCGACGATCCCTCAATCGAAAGGTTGTTTCCCTTCCTGACCATGCTTGTCAGCCACAGATTCTCTGTGCGCGAAACCGTGTTCGCTACCATATCCAGCAAGTCTTGCCCACCCGTGCGGTCGCGCTGCAATTGCTCAATTGTCGAAACTCTCTGTTGGAGAACTTCCTTTTCCTTGTCGAAGGCCTCGACCTGCTGCTTAATGTTCTCGAGGTCGGTCTTCTGGGCCTGCAACACCTTAATCCGGTTGTTTTCTGTGGTCAGTTGCCGCTGCCACGAATAGAAAAGAAAACCGAGAACCAGGACGCCCAAGACCAGCCCCGCACCAACAAACAGCGCGGGAAGCGCGGCACCTGTATCCACTGGCCGGCGGGACGCCTTCGGCCGAATTTGTCCGAGAAGGTTTATGCGGATCATGGTTAGTCAAAGCTCCTGAGTGCCAAACCCACCGCAATGGCCAGGCGCGGCGACATCTCGCGGATCTGGTCATCGCTATGCCGGCTGGGATTGACGAGCACTTTCCGGAAAGGATTCAATTCTTCCACGGGCATGGCGAACTCTTCCCGGAGCAGATCCACCAGCCCCGGAACTCGGGCCGTTCCTCCCGCCACGACGATGCGCTGGATGTTCTCGCCGCTTGCCGTCGCCCGGAAGAAGTCAAAGGTCTTCTGGATTTCCAGGGTCAGAATGTCCGACACGCTGCGCAGAATTTGCTGCTTCTGCTCGTCCGTCACGCTGGGAAGGGAGTCGCCCTTTTTCAGGCGCTCCGCGTCTTCAAAGCTCAAGTCCAATTCTTTCTGTAGCGCGTCAGTATATTGGTTGCCGCCCACGCTCACGTCGCGCGTAAACAGCGGCACGCCGCCGCGCACGATGTTAATGTTCATGACGCTCGCGCCGATGTTCAGCAGCGCCACCGTCTGCCCGGCATCCGGTTCGTAATTCACTTCGAAGCAGTTCTGCAGGCCAAACGCATCAATGTCCACGATCACCGGCGTCTTGCCCGCCTGCGCCAGCACGTTGGTGTGGTTCAGGATCTTGTCCTTCTTTACGGCCACCAGCAGGACGTCCATTTGAGCGTCCATCGATTCCAGCAACTGGTAGCTCAGATTCACGTCGGCAATATCGAACGGGATGTGCTGGCTGGCTTCCGACGGAATCCGGTCATACAGCTCTTCTTCCGTCATCAATGGCAGCGGCACTCTCTTCACAATCACCGAATGTCCTGAAACGGATGTCGCCACGTTCTTGGTCTTCACACGCTGTTCATCGAATATCTTGCTGATCGCGTTGGCCACTTGAGGCGCGTCCATGATCGCGCCATCCACCACCGTGTCCTGCGCGAGCGATTCCATCCCAAAGCTCACGAGTTCGTAGCCGGCCTTCGTCGACTTTAGCTCCACCGCTTTGATCGAGCTTGAGCCGATGTCCAGCCCTACTAGCTGCCTTGATTTTTTGCCCATTCCCAACATATCTCGGCCTCTTTCGCCATCACTCTCGGCAAACTATCGGCGCCTCGCATGCGCTTGGCTCATCTTGCGTTCCATCCAGCGGTCCAGAATCGTCTTACGCAGTTTCCAACGATTACCGAGTTTGAACGCGGGAATTTCGCCCTCGGTGATGTAACGGTACAGGGTATCCGGGGAGATGCCCAGATACTGCGACGCCTGCCTCACATTCATCACTTCACGCGATTCCATCACGAGGAACGTCACCCCGGCGCCCGAATTCACGCCTTACCCCACCACCGTCCAGTGCGCCCCTCTTCGTGCTGCGGATTTCTCGAGGTGCGGCCCGTGCAAGGTTTATCCCATTGAAAAGCTCAGAGCGTCAAGGGATTCTCTACCGGAGTTGCCTTAAAACTACCCCTATTCGTAGGCAGTTCGGGGGTATTCGGGGAGGTTTACGCTGGATATTGCGTCCAGTAGATAACAGGACCACAATTAGTTGTATTTTTCCGCCTCTTCCGCCTGTCCCCAGGGACGGTAATCCTTAGTGGTCAGACTTCCGCTTCTCACCCCCAGAAATTCGTTTAGCTCTTGCGCGAATTCATGGAACTGAAGCACGAACTGAGGCGAGCCCCAATTCCCTAGCTTTAGATCTGCTTACTCGAAATTTTCTGTAGGCGCGAGATCATCAGTCGGGGGGATGGATAACGATGTGCGTCTTGGATTTGATTTTCGACGCCCGCCGCAACCGAACGCGCAGCTGACCCAAGAAACATCACCCGCGAACTGCCGGTGCTACGACGAGCCAGGAGCCCGGCTTCCCTTCACCGCGGCCGCGTTGTTAAGCCAGCTTGTTTCCACAGCATCTCCCATTGCCAGATATTCGGCTCGAGGAGGCGGTAGCCCAGCTGATGCGCCAGCATTAAAATCTGCCCGCGATGGTGGGCCTCGTGCGAGAACATGTAAGCAAACATCGTCCCTCCGGCGGGCCACTTCGGCACATAACCGTCGCGAACGAACTTTACAACGCGTCGATTCGGCTCGGCCGAGAGAGCATCAGACAACATGCGCAGGCATTGCGCGGCGCTTCTCTTGTGCGCGGCCGCAGCCTGCTTCATGGTGCAGCGGAGGGGATCGAGTGGGGCCGGACACTTCAGATGCGGGGCGGAAAGCCTCAGCCACACCAGACGGCAGTTGTGCAGATGCGCGAAGATGGCGGAGATGGTCCGTCCGCCGCGTTTCTCGCCGGGCGGCTGGGCGCGCCATGCATGAGGGTCGAGATGCGAGAGGATGAGCTGGTTCATCGCATCGTTGCTCGCGTAGGTTTCGAGCAAGCTGTCGCGAATCTGGGCCAGCGCAGCATGAGATTGAAATTTCACCGCTTGGGATTCGAGCGCCATGGAAGCTCCGCTAATTTATTGTATGTTAGCCGAGCGAAACTTGAGGGAGGGACGAATGAACATTCCCGAAATCTACGATTACCTCGTTCGCGCGCGCGGCGACTTGTAGGCTACGCTCGAGCGCGTACCTGATGACGTTTTGTCGCGTCCATTGCTGGTCCGCGCAGTTCTTGCCTGCATCAAAGACCTCACTTTTGCAGCGTTTTCCAAATTGCCGCGACTCGCGCTTTCGTTGGTTCGTCCATCACGATTTCATCGGGCCACGGGCGCGTGAATCCTTCCGTCGCCCACTTGCGTGTCGCATCGATTCCCATTTTTGATCCGTAGTCTTGCATTCGCTGTGCGTGATCCAGCGTGTCCACGGGTCCTAGCGAAAACTGGACATCTCTTTCCGGGTCGAGTGCGCACAGTGCTTTCCAGACAACTTCGTTGTAGTTGTGCACGTTCACGTCGTGATCCACCACCACAATCACTTTCGTAAACATCGCTTGCCCCAGCGACCAAATCGCATTCATGATTTTCCGCGCGTGCCCCGGATACGACTTCCGAATCGCCACGATCATCAAATTGTGAAAAATTCCTTCCGCCGGCATCGCTACATCTGTAATCTCCGGATACTGCATCTTCATCACGGGCAAGAACACCCGCTCCACCGCGTAGCCCATGTAATAGTCTTCCTGCGGCGGCGGCCCTACGACCGTCGTTAAATAGATTGGCTCTTTGCGATGCGTCACGCACTCCACATGAAAAACGGGATACTCCCCTTCCAGCGAATAAAACCCTGTGTGATCGCCGAACGGCCCTTCCGTTCGCATCTCATTTAGATTGACATAGCCTTCCAACACGATTTCTGCATTCGCGGGCACTTCAAGATCGTTCGTCTCGCACGGCACCATTTCCACCGGCTCGCGGCGCAAGAATCCCGCAAACATCATTTCATCCAAATCCGGTGGAATCGGCAGCATCCCGGACAGCGCTGTCGCTGGGTCCGCTCCTATCGCCACACTCACAGGAATCCGACCATCAGGACTTTTCGCTCGCGCCCTCCTGAAATGCTCCGCGCCATGCTTTTGGGTCTGCCAATGCATACCTGTCGTTCGTTCGTCGTAAACCTGCATCCGGTACATTCCCACGTTTCGCTTCCCCGTCTCCGGATTTTTCGTAAACACCAGCGGAAACGTGATGAATCGTCCTCCGTCTTGCGGCCAGCATTTCAAAATCGGAAAATCAAAAAGATTCACGTCCTTCCCGTGATGCATCACTTCCTTGCACGTGCCCGTCTTCACGCTCTTCGGAAAAAACGATCCGAGCTCAGCCAGCTTCGGCAACATCTTGATTTTGTCGAAAAGCCCTTGCGGCGTCTCCATCTTCAGAAATCCATGAATTCGTCCGGCGACTTCGTCGAGCGCGGTCACTTCAAAGGCCAGCGCCATTCGCCGCACGCTCCCAAATGTGTTCACCAGCAATGGAACGCGCGATCCTTTCGGCCTCTCAAATAGCAGCGCTGGTCCTACGCTGTCCGGCAGACGCTCCTTGTCACGCGCCACGCGCTGCGTCACTTCCGTAATCTCCAGAATGGGGTCCACCTCCGCGCGAATCCGCCGCAGTTCCCCTTCCTTCTCCAATTTCTGGACAAACTCCCGCAAATCCCGGTACGCCACTTATGCTCCTCTCTTCTCTACCTTTGCTTTCGCCCGCGGTGGGCAGCCCGAACGGAAGACTCTAGCACGTTAGCGAAATCACAGTGGCTTACAAACTCTCTTCACTGGACGTGGGCGTCAAAGACGCCAGTCTGGACTTGCCCAGCGCGTTTGACTTGCACAAAAATTCTGTACTCCCCGGCTTTCGGAAAGCCATATGGAAAGCT
>JBARCY010000279.1:0-5376 GCA_049794595.1 Candidatus Acidiferrum sp. | reverse complement strand
CGCAGCCACCTCTACCGCAAAATGAAATCTTTAGGTATCGCCGCGCCGGATTGACGCGCCAGCACGATTCGCATGCACCTTTCAGACGTCGCCGGATTCCGTGTCGCTTGGTTCTGTGTCGCTTGGTTCTGTGTCGATTGACTCCGCGTCGTCTGCCCCTACGGCGTTTTCCTCCAGGGCCTCCAGTTGCGCGTGCCAATCGAGTTCTCTTATGCGGTGCGGATTTTCGCGCCAATCGGGAACGACTTTCACGAACAGCCCAAGATAAATCTTCTTATCAAACAGCTCTTCGAGTTCCTTGCGCGCCTGCGTCCCGATTTTCTTCAGCATCTCGCCCTTACGCCCGATGAGAATCTTCTTCTGCGAGTCTCTCTCCACGTTCATCGTTGCTTCGATACGCAGCAGTTTTGGCAAGTCTTCAAACTTTTCCACCTTCACGGCCAGCGCATACGGCACTTCGTGATACATCGCCTGGATCGCTTTCTCTCTCACAATTTCCGCAGCCAAAAAACGTTCTGGTTGGTCCGTCACCTGATCTTCAGGAAAGTAAGGCTCGCCTTCCGGCAGCAACCGCAAAATCTCATCGAGCAATCCTTGGCAGCCCTCGCCTTTCAGCGCCGAAATCGGCACGATGGCAGCAAATTCGAACGCCTTATGAAAGGCTTCGATGAGCGGCAACAGTTTTTCCTTGGGCAGTCCATCGACTTTGTTCAGCGCGAGAATGGTTTTCCCGCGGAACCGCTTGGCGCGTTCCAAAAGCAAATCGTCCGCGTGGGGTAGAGTCCGGCTCGCGTCCACCATCAACAGGAGCACGTCGATGCCTTCCAGCGCCGCGGCCACTTCGTGCATCATTTGCCGCCCCAACGCCGAGTCCGCCGCGTGCAGCCCGGGCGTATCGATGAAAACAATCTGCCCCTCAGGTCGCGTGACAATCCCCTGGATGCGGTTCCGGGTCGTCTGCGGCTTCGAAGTGACGATCGCCACCTTCTGCCCGACCAGCCGGTTCAGCAGCGTCGACTTACCAGCGTTCGGCCGCCCGACAATCGCGACAAATCCCGACCGAAAATCCTTCCTCCTCTTGCTTGCAACTTTCGTCACTCTTTCACTCTTCTCCGCGTTCTCTGCGCTCTCAGTGTGGATATTTTTTCTTCCGGATCGTTTATTTCACAATCGGCAATTCCAGAGTACTCTCATGCTCCGCGTCATGGACCAATGTAATGTGCGCCGTCCTCGCCTCCTTAGCCGTTTCAGAGGCCACGACTCCTCCGCCGTTGTAATTCTTTTCTGTGCCGGTCGTGTTCGGGCAATCCACGAATAGGCGCAGACGGCTTCCCTTCGCAATCCGCCTCGAAAAAAATGTGAAGTTGTCGAACACGTATTTCTCCGTTTTCCCTGGCGGCACGAGTTTTTCCTCGCGCAATGACTCCCGATAGCGCGCCCGCATTGTCGCTCCGGTCAGAAAAACGGAATCCCCGCTCGGCAAAATCTCGTAAACATCTGCTTCCAGATCCGTGTCTGGAACATCCATCGACAGCCATACACTCAGTTTCAAGAAACCGCTTACCTCGGTCGCCTCGCCAAAAGGTTGGCTGTGATAGATCGCTCCATTTCCATAAGTATTCATGACCGCGTGCTGCGAAACGATGTACCCCGCGCCATCCCCGCTTTCGGCGTCCCCCGGGCGCGTGTCCATCGGATCGTATGTCCATTTGTCCGTGCTAGCGCCCGCCGCGGCTTTCTCCGCAAGCGTCCCAGACTCGAATACGCTGCCAGCTTTCCCGTTCGACTCCAAATAGAGAGTGCGCGTTTCGTTCGAAATGCTTTCCAAAGTGTCCGCGTACTTCCAGTTCTCTGCCCCCGCTCCCACGACGTAGTAAGCCACGCGCTTCTTCAAAAACTCCGGCTTCTTTCCGCCCTTCATCGTCCAGTCGTACCACTCCGTGTGCAGCTTATTCAGATCCAAAACGCTTGCTTCTCCAAATTTCAGCCCACCGACCTCCCGTTTAGGCGTTCTGGTCCCCGCATGATCCCACGGCCCAATAATCAAAAAATGTTTCTCCTTCGCCTCCGCCGTACCGTACTTCATGTGCGCCTTGTAATACGTGAATGCGCCAGGCTGGTCCCCATCGTAATCGCCCGTGATCGTCAGAATCGGAATCTGAATGCGCCTGTATTCTTCGGTAGTAGGCACCATCGCGTCGTAATAACCGTCCGGCACGGGATGCTGAACCCACTTCTGAAATACAGCGGCAGGGTTCCCCACAATGCGATCGTAAGAATTGAATGCCAGATGCTTATCGTAATATTCTCGCGACTTCGCTCCCCAATACGCGCCGTCGCCGAACAACTTTTCATTCCCCGTGACCCCGGTCGTAAACGTAAGCCACTGCATGTCGTACGGCGCGAAGATGTTGTACTGGAACGGAAAATCCACTCCCGGATGCGCCGCAGCCGCCGGCACAATGGTAGCCAGATGCCGCGGAAATTCCTTCAGCGTCGTCCACTGATCGAATCCCGCATAAGAGCCGCCCCACATCGCCACTTTTCCATCGCAATACGATTGTTTCGCGAGCCATTCGACCACGTCGTAACCATCTCGCCCTTCGTTCACAAACGGCTCGAACGCGCCTCCCGAATTTCCCCGCCCGCGCACGTCCACCAGCGCATAGACGTACCCGTGCTCCGCAAAATACATCGCGCGATCCGTGTAACTGTCGCCGATGTACGGCGTAAACGTGAAGATCACCGGCAATGGCCCCTTCTGCTCGCGCGGCTGAAACACGGTGGCGTTCAGCAAAACCCCGTCGCGCATCGGTATCTTGACCGCCCATTGCATGTCCGGAATCACTACCGGCGGCTCAGCCGTCTCTTGCGCCATGTTTCGCGCCGGCAGCGCGCAGATGCACAGCGCCGCAAACAAAACCATTCGACGTGTGGTTTCATTTCGTTTCATGCAAATCCCTCCGCCGGGGCGCCGGCCATCCTGTTCGAGCACACGCATGGTATCGCGTCAGAGTAGGAATTCCTACAGAATGCAACAAATGTTTCTACGCAAAAAAATGCTCGCGCTCTACGGAGTTGCCGTCGCTGGGCCCGCCGCCACTCGCTTCCGAATCCTCAGCCGCAATACTTTCCTCTGGTTCGCTTCCATCACCTCGAAGCGATAGCCTTCCAAATCCACTTTGTCGCCCGGCGCCGGCACTTTGCCCGAGACCTGACTCAGCAACCCCGCAATCGTCGTAACGGTCTCATCGGCCTTTGCGCCAAAGTTCACGCCCAACAATTCCTCTACGTCTCGAATCGCCATGCTCCCGCGCATGATCAATCCGCCATCCGCTTCGCGCACCACGTCAGGCGCCGGTGGTTTTCCCCCATTCCATCGCTCCCCCACAATCTCTTCCACCAAATCTTCCACCGTCGCAATCCCCGCCACCGATCCATGCTCATCGATAATCACGGCCAGCGGTTGCCCCTTCTGCCTCATTTCGCGCAACAGTTCCGATCCCGCCTTCGTCTCCGGCATGAATAGCACTGGGCGCACCAGTTCCCGCACCTTTCGCTTGGGCAAATCCTGATCCGCGATGTGTAACAGGTCCTGCGCGTGCACCACCCCAAAAATGTCGTCCAGCGTTTTTTCGTACACGGGCATCTTCGAGAACTTCTTCTCGACAAACTTGGCGTGCAGCTCTTCCAGTGTGGCTTCCGCCGCGATCGCCACGATGTCCGGCCGCGGCGTCATCACTTCGCGCACACGCTTGTCGCTGAACTCCACGACTTGTTCGATCAGATCCGCTTGGTCAGCCGCGATAATTCCCTCTTCCTCCGCCGCCTCGACCAGCGCCTCAATCCGCTCTTCCGTGCGCTGTTCCTGAGTCATCTCCGGCTCGTGCTCCGAAATTCGCGCCAGCGATTCCGCGCCTTCGAGAAAAACTCTCACAGGCCAGACCAGCCACATCGCCGCCCGGATCAGCGGCAATAGCGGCAAAAGCCAGCGGCCCGTCGTGCGATACAGCAGCATGTCCGGGATAAAGTGCATCGCAATCACGACTTCCAGCGTCAGAAACACGAAAAATTCGAGCAGGGATTCCCATGTCCCCGACACGAAATAGACCACGCCGCGCGTCGTCTCCAGCACCAGAAACGCCAGCCAGAAGTGCCCCAGGATGCGGAATGTCCGGCCGCCGCTGCGGCGTTTGATTTTCAGCTTGGGCTCGATCTCTGCTTCGAATATTTCCAGATGCTCGTGGACGCGCCCGGTATTCATGCGCCCGAGCTCACGATAGATCAGCGTAAGGTAGGAAAAAATGGGCAGCCCAAAGGCGAGAAGAACCACGCCAGCGGCGTAAACCCATGTATAGGTGTTCATGCCAGCCCGAATCTTCGCCGCATCTTCTGCTCGATGCGGTTCATCTCGCCCCGATCGGTTTCGTGGTCGTAACCCATCAAATGCAAGACGCCATGCAAAATCAGTACGCGCAATTCGTTATTCAAACTTCGCCCATTTTTCTTCGCGTAACGCCGCGCCGTCTCCGGCGCAATCGCAATATCCCCCAAATAACTCTCTGTCGCCCGTGATCCGCGCTTTCGTCGCCTACTCTCTGTGCCCTCTGTGTCCTCAGCCTTCTCCGTGGGAACGTTTTTTCTTTTTCTCGCTCGCCCCTGGCCACCATTTCCCGTCGGAAACGAAAGCACATCCGTAGGCCCTTTCTTCTTTCGAAAGGCCTCATTCATCCGCGCGATCTCCTCATCGCTTACCAAACAAACCGTCACGTCCGAATCACCAAGACCTGCTTCGTCTTCCACCCGCCGCAAAAACGATTCCAGCGGCCGCCTCGCGACGCGCACTGTACGCTGGCGGTTCACAATCATGCCTGCTGGTTTTCTCTCTTCTGTTCTTTTCCGGCCGGTTCGGCGGCGGTTCCCGTCTTGCCGTTGGCCACCCCAGCCCCTGCATTCACGCCACGCTGCGGGTGCGCCATATCGTAGTCTTCATACGCGCGAATGATCTGCTGTACCAGATTGTGCCGCACCACGTCCTTCTCGCCGAACTGCACCACGCCAATTCCCTCGATTTTCCCGCACACTTCCAGCGCCTCGATCAACCCCGACTTTTTCCCTTGCGGCAAATCAATCTGCGTCGTATCCCCGGTGATCACCGCTTTCGAATTGAATCCCAGCCGCGTCAAGAACATCTTCATCTGCTCGCTCGTCGTATTCTGCGCTTCGTCCAGAATTACGAACGAATCGTTCAGCGTCCGCCCGCGCATAAACGCGATCGGCGCAATTTCGATAACGTTCTTCTCCAGATAGCGGTCCACTTTTTCAGGATCGAGCATGTCAGAAAGCGCGTCGTACAGCGGACGCAGATAAGGGTCG
>JBARCY010000278.1:0-2468 GCA_049794595.1 Candidatus Acidiferrum sp. | reverse complement strand
GCATGCCGCCGATGTTTATCAACGTCGGCGCATACGTCGGCGAAGGCACGATGATCGATTCGCATGCGCTCGTCGGAAGTTGCGCTCAAATCGGACACAATTGCCACATTTCCGCGGGATCGCAGATTGGCGGCGTGCTGGAGCCTGTGGGCGCGATGCCGGTGATCATCGAAGACGAAGTGCTGGTGGGGGGGAATTCCGGAGTCTACGAAGGCACGGTCGTAAAGCAGCGCGCTGTTCTCGGTACTGGCACAATTCTCAACCGCTCGATCCCTGTCTATGATCTAGTGCGCGACGCGATTTACACGGCGAGCGAGAATTCTGCCGGGGAATCCTTGCCGCTCGTCATTCCCGCCGAGGCTATCGTTGTACCCGGTTCGCGCACCGTCTCGCACCCTGTCGGCGCGAAACACGGTCTCAGCCTGCAATGCGCCGTCATCGTGAAATACCGCGATGCGAAAACCGATTCCCGCATTCAGCTCGAAGACTTGCTCCGGTAGGTTCTAGCGCGTCAGCATCTGTTCAAAAAAATCGAGTGCCCGTGGATCGTTGGATTGTCCGAGCCAGAACATCGCTTGCTTGCGCACTTCGCGGTTGCGGTTTGTTTTCGCGACTTCGATCAGCTTCGGTACGCCTTCATCCTTCGGCATTTGACTTAGCGCGAAGACCGCTTTCTTTTTCACTTCGGTGTCGGGATCGTTTTCGATTGCGCCGGTGATCGCACCCATGGCTTTTTGCCCGGCTTTTTGCGCCAGCCAGAAGAGCGCCTGGCCGCGCACGTGCGAGCTTTCGTCTTCTTTGGCCATGCGAATCATCTCCGTGAGCGCTTCCGGCTCATGGCTCACGGAAAGCGCGAACGCCACTTGCGAGCGCACTTCGGGGCTGGGATCGCTCTTCGCCATTTTTTGGAGTAGCACCTCGCCGGATTTGCCGCGCGAGGCGCCCAGCCAGAAGGATGCATGTTTGCGGAGTTGCTCCGGCTGATCGGCAGCGACGAACGATTCGAATGCACGGTCTGCCGACGCGTCGGCGTGCAAAGCAATCGCTGATAATGCGCCTTGGCCAATCTCGTGTTCGCCGTGTCCCTCGAAGGTTGCGCCATGCACAAAATCCGCGAGCAGCGCCACGCTCTCGGCTGGCTTCGCGCCGGTCAGCCAGATAAACGGCAGTCCGCCCGCGTCCAGCGTGCAATCCTCCGAAGCCTCACGAATGCGCATCACTTGATTGCCTTCGAGGCGGAAGAGGACCACGAGCTGGCGCGAGCCCTCCAGCTCTACGGTTCCATTTTTCTCCGTGCTTCCCGCACTATTGCTCGTTACGTTATTTTCTTTTTCGAGCCGGCAAGTTCCGCAGCCGCCGTATCCATCGCTAAAGTTTCCGCAGCAAACTGTGCGGTCGCCCGCGATTTGCGGAACGCTATAGCCGACCCATTCCGGCTTGTCGGCTTGCGCCTCGATGCCGTGAAGAGTTGCCGCAAGCGTTCCGCTCACGGCATGCATCTCCATCTTCGCATTCACGACTTGCGGCGCTTCCGCCGATTGACCCGCGTTCAATGTCCCGGCCGCAAAAAGCGCCGCAATCAGCAGCGTCTGCCCAATTAGAATCCTCAGCCGCGTTTTCATATTCCCCTCACAATCGCTTTCGCTTCTTCGAGTCACCAGCCGTTGTTTTCGTCACTTCTGCAAAATCTCCATCAAATAATCATTGCCCTCTTTCGAATTCATCAGCGCGAGCTTGGAGACGGCCACTTTCTTCAACTCTGGATCCTTTTCACCTCGCGCAATCGTCACCAGCGCATGCGCATTCCCCTGTATGAATAGGGCGTTGAGCACGCCTTCTTTGTTCTCGCGATCGGTCTCCTTGGCGTAAATCGCCAGCAGCGCCTGGCGTGCATCTTCCGACCCGATCAGCCCGAGGTTGCGAATCGCTGCGCGGCGCACTTCCGGATCTTTTTCTCCCTGTGCGGCTTCCGACAAAAACTTTGCATCGCCAGCTAGGAAAAACGCCTGCAGGATGCCCTTTTTCACTTCCGTCGAAGTTTCCATCTGATAGAGCTGGCGCAATTCATCCGGTGCGTGCATGATGCCCAGCTGCCGGATCGCCTCGGCGCGCAGCGACGGATCTTTTTCGCCCTTCGCCGCTGCCAGCAGATGTTGTTTGTCGCCGCCAATCATGTAGCTCCTCAGAATCGCGCGCTTGATGGACGGGTCGGTCGTGGAAGCGTAGATGCTTGCAAGCGTCTCACGCGCTTGTTGTCCGCCGAACATGCCTAGATATTCGACGGCTTTCCGCTGCAAGTCTGGATTGCTCTCGCCTCTCGCAATCCGCGCGAGAATTTCGCGTGATTGCGACGAGCCGTTTTGTGCCAGCACGAAAAGCGCTTTCGATTTTTCCTTTGGAGAACCGGTTCCGTTCAATACTTTTTCCAGCAGCGGCATGGCACGTTCGGGATCGCTGTTCATCAGCCC
>JBARCY010000277.1:0-24114 GCA_049794595.1 Candidatus Acidiferrum sp. | reverse complement strand
GCTTCCCGGTCCTCGCGATCTGGCGAATCAGTTCAATCGGCGCACTGAGTTCTTTGGCCTCATGCATCAGCTCGTCGTCGCGCAGAGTCGTCAGCTTCTTCATCTGGCTGACGATCGTGCGCATGTGACGCACAGCTTCGACTACGTTACCGGAGCCTGCTTCGCCTTTTGTGCGTATCATGGCCGCGCCTTCCGCGATCCGCCGCAGCGCTTCGCCTAGATTGCGCGCGCCGCAAACGAACGGCACACGAAAATCATGCTTCCAGACGTGGTTTTCTTCGTCGGCAGGAGTCAGCACTTCGCTCTCATCGATAAAATCTACTTCGAGCGCCTGAAGCACTTCCGCTTCGGCAAAATGTCCAATGCGCACCTTGGCCATCACCGGAATCGTCACGGTCTGCATGATTTCGCGAATGATCTTGATCGAGGCCATACGCGCGACGCCGCCTTCTTTTCGAATGTCGGATGGCACGCGCTCCAGCGCCATCACCGCGCAAGCGCCGGCCTTCTCAGCAATTTTGGCTTGCTCCGCGTTCGTCACATCCATGATGACGCCGCCTTTGAGCATCTCTGCCAAGCCGACTTTCACGCGCCATTCGTTCGTCGAATTACCTGAATTGGCGTCCGCCTTGCCGCTGCCGTTTACTTTTTTCGCTTCCATGTCACTTCTCCTCTCGCTCCGAATCTCTCAAGCCTATTTTTACTTCCAAAGTTTTACGCGGTGCGCGCTTCTGGCGCAGCCGCTTGTTTCTGCCCGATCACCACAAATCTTCCTGTCCCCCGCGCCAGCAATTCGCCGGCACCATTGCGAATCTCGCCCGCAAGAAACAAATTTCGCCCTTTCACATCCGTCTCAAATCCTTCGACAATAATTTCTTCATCCACCTTCACGGGTTTCAAATATTGGACCGTCAGTTCCGCTGTCACCGCTCGCACTTCGCGAAAGCGGCATACTTTGCCCATGGCCTCGTCCAACAGAGTGGCAATAATTCCGCCGTGTCCCATCCCGCCACCGCCCTGATACCTTTCTCCCAGAATAAATCGTCCGACGATTTTGCGGCTGACGTTGTCTTGCACAAAAGTAAGTTTCATTCCCGCGTCATTCGCTCCGCCACAGCCAAAGCATTTATTCGCCGGATTCGGCGCCAACGTCATCGTGTCCGTCAATTTCAGCCAGCCTCTCCGTTTCGATATTTCCCTGCTTCTTTATTTCTTGACTTCGTTGCTTTTCCTCTTCACACCAGCGCCACGCGGCTGCGCTCTGCGCGACGAACTCCACGCTGCCGCTTACGCATCTCGATACGCAGGATATCCGCAAGCGTTGCAACGCCACGGGCGATCTGCTTTTCATCGAGTCCCGCGTAACCGAGCCGCAGCGTATTTGGCAGGGGATTCTGCACATAGAAATATCGTCCGGGAGCAAAAAGTACGCCGCGCTCTTTCGCGTGAATCAAGAGCTCGCTGGCATCAAAGCCGGGCGGCAGCTCCAGCCACAAGCACATTCCGCCTTCCGGGCGCGTCCAGCGCGTGCCCTCGGGCATGTGCTTGCGCAGCGCCTCGTCCACGGCCAGAAGACGCGAAGCATAAACCTTCCGCATTTTGGCGAGATGTTTGGTAAACAATCCACGCCGTAAGAATTCCGCGAGCGTGGCCTGTGCGAGCTGGTCGGTATGCAAATCGGTGGTCTGCTTCACGATCCGCAAACGCTCGATCGCCGTCGCGGGAGCAACAATCCATCCAACGCGCAATCCCGGAAACGCAACCTTCGCAAAGCTATCGATATGGATGACGATGTTTGCGCGGTCGAGCTGCTTCAGCGAAGGCACCCGATCGTCTCGGGCATGCAGCCGGGCGTAAATATAATCTTCCACGACGGGCACTTGATGGCGCCCGGCGAGTTCCAAAACCTTGCGCCGCGAAGCCAACGGCATCGAAGTGCCAGTGGGATTCTGAAAATCAGGTGTAAGCACGATCAGTTTCACACGATTGGCGGCGAGCGTGGCTTCCAGCGCTTCGAGATCAAGTCCTAGCGTGGTTCCCGGTTCTGGACGCGTTCGCATTGGCACGCCAAGACAGCGCGCTCGCGCGCCGTGGAAAATGGCCATTGCGCCGGGATAGGTAGGGTTCTCGAGAATCACGGAATCGCCCGCACGCACGAAGGCTTTGCTGATGATGTCCAGTGACTGTTGGCAACCGTCCGTGATCAGTAGATTTTCGTCCTTCGCAGGGATCCCGTCGCTGCGGAGATGTTCGAGCAGCGCCTCTTTGAGCGGTCCATAGCCATCAGAAGGCCCCAGGTTCAAAACGTCGGTGGCTTCGCGGCGCAGAACGGCATTCACGCACGTCTGCAATTCCTCAACGGGGAAATATTCCTCCGCAGGCCGGGCCATGACGAAAGACAGCGCATTTTCCGGAGCGCTGGCCGTCAAACGGCTAAGCGCCTCTTCGCCACGTTCATCCGCAAACAAGAGTTCCCAGCGGATGCCTTCGCCGCCATTGAGTACGGGCGGCGCAGGCGGAGTAAGCTTTAGGCCATTTCCGTTGGGCCTAATGTACGTGCCGCGACCGACGTGCCCCTGGATGAGGCCCTCGGATTCCAATTCGGCATAAGCGTTCGCCACCGTCGTGCGATGCACGCCAAGCATGGTAGCGAGTTCCCGGCTTGCCGGAATGCGGTCGCCGGGGCGCAAATCGCCGGCGTGCACGAGCGAACGCAATTGGTCGCGAAGCTGGATGTACAGCGGGACGTGGCTTTCAGGCTGGAGATGCAGTGGCAACATTGTCTCTCACCTTGAGTCAATTTTACATGATATTGGACTGTTGCAAGAGCCAATTTGTCTACCGCCATTTTGGCCGGTCGAAGCGTCGAGGAAGCGTTAATCGGGGTTTGGCTCGTAGCCCAGGCGGCCATTTTTTTCGCCGGCGGCCAAGCTGCGGATGCAGAGTTTGGTTAGATCTTTCTCATCGCATTGATAGATCTCCTTCAGCGGCAAGTCTTCCTCCTGGACTTCATACTCCCCTGCCTGCATGTCTTCGGAGTCGTCGTCCGAAGCGGCGGCGACGGGACTTCCGGGCCGGACCCGAATGCGAAATTGCCCGGACGAGGGCTCATAATTTGCATAGCTAAAACAATGGCCGATGCACGCGCGATCCACGAAATGGCTGATGAAGGAAATTCGCGAGTCCAGCGGCGCCCAAACCGTGGACAGCACTCTCGTCCCGAACGGCAAAGGTGCGACGAGACGTTCGACTTCAGATTCCATGCGATTCAATCGCGCGGTGTCTTGGTACAGGAAGGTGAAGAAAACGATGGCACATGCTCCGAAGCCTGCTAGGTGCCATTTTCGCGGCTTGAGGCAGCCCATGAGGCAAAGTCCGAAGATAGCGGTGATCATCGTAAGGCGGGAGGCAAGCAGGCCAATCCAGCCGGCGGTTATGGAGGGCCGCAAATTTTCAGGCAGGAGGGCCACTGCAACAATCGCGACGAAATACAACTCCGCCGGAAGCCGGAGGGAATGCCAAATGGATTTGTCGCGCCTTCGGGAGATCACCTCCATGAGAACGCAGAGCACGCCGAAGATTAGCGCGATCGTCCCGACCATCGCATAGCGCCGGCCGTAGAGCGAAAGCTGGTCGGTGCCGTTCATTAGATAAAAGGGATCGTGGACCCAATCGACGGGAAAGCGGGTCTGACGCACCAGATACGCATGAACCACATAGACGGCGGCGACGGCAGTCGCGAGCACGGCCAACTTCCACCAACTGGCCAGCTTCGTCCAAAGGAACAGATAGAGAGCAATACCGAGGAGCCAGATGAGTCCAAGCGGGTGGGCCAGGACAACCAACGGCACAAGAAGCAATCCGAGAAGACGCTCCCGTCCCCTTCCCCGCCACAGGAGAACCAGACTGAAAGCTGCCAGACCCAGCGACAAATAGTAGTTCAGGAATCCCATGTTGAAGGAATATCCGTAAGACAACATGGCGATGCATGGTGCGAGGAACCACGGTGGCTGGCCGCTCACAGCGACAACGAGAGAAAATACTCCCCAGAAGAAAATCAGAACGCAGAGCGAAACAACAATTTTTTCGGCGGCGGCAAATCCTAGAAGATTCGCAGCGTGCAGCAGCATCCAGTCCACCAGAATGTTGTCCCACTGGCGGACAAAATAGAGGCCGGGAACTTGGCCCTTCTCGATCAACTGGGCTAGCCAAGCGTTATAAACATGGCTTGCGAGATCGCCGGCTTCGATGTGCTTGTGCCAAAGGCAGGGGACAATCATCGCCGTGGAGATGGCGAGAATGGCCCATTTTTTTGTGCGAATGAATCGCCATCCTTGCGATGGCTCGATCGCTCCGCCCGTCATCCCATGTCTCGCATGTTCTCACGCAACGCAGATACCTCTTCCGAGAAATAGCGTCGCGCCATTCTACTATCTTCGGCGTAGGGGCCGGATGTGGATAAGGCTTGAGGGTGTGGGACAAAGGAGTGTTGATAAGAGGTGGTGGGTCAGTTTCCGGTTCCGGCGTTTATCAGCCCTGATTAGAATCTACTGCGAGAATGATCTTGCAAAACGGGCAGATTCGTTGACGTACCTCGGACTAGCAACCTAAGATAACTGCCACATGGCGGATCATCCTAAGTCTCTTCTTGGGCAAACCGTCTCACACTACCGCATCCTCGTGAAACTCGGAGGGGGTGGTATGGGTGTCGTGTATAAGGCCGAAGACACGCGTCTGGGCCGGTTCGTCGCTCTCAAATTCTTGCCTGATGACGTAGCTCAAGACCCCCAAGCCTTGGAGCGATTTCGCCGTGAAGCCAAGTCCGCATCGGCCCTGAACCATCCGAATATCTGCACTATTTACGATGTCGGCGAGGAAAATGGCAAAGCATTTATAGCCATGGAATATCTGGAAGGCAACACTTTGAGGCACGTGATCGCCACGCGGCCCATGGAACTGGAAATGTTGTTGGATGTGGCGATTGGAGTTGCCGATGGCCTAAACGCCGCTCACTCGAAGGGCATCGTACATAGAGATATCAAGCCAGCGAACATTTTTATTACCGAAGGCAGTCACGCCAAGATTCTCGATTTCGGTCTGGCGATGGTTAGCTCCCCGAAGAGAACGACGAATGAGACTGGCGTCCTGCCCACTATAGGAACAGTTGAAGTCGATCCAGAGCACCTGACAAGTCCGGGAACAACCCTGGGTACGGTTGCATACATGTCCCCGGAGCAGGCTCTAGGAAAAACACTCGACGCTCGTACGGATCTGTTTTCCTTCGGCGCCGTCCTCTACGAAATGGCCACCGGGGTGCTCCCGTTTCGCGGAGACACCTCCGCAGCCTCTTTTAATTCGTTGCTCAACAAGGAGCCTGTTTCGGCGCTTCGCCTCAATCCCGATCTGCCCCCCGATATGGAGCGCATCATTCAAAAGGCCCTCGAAAAGGAATGTGACGTTCGTTACCAAAGTGCAGCAGAGTTGCGGGCCGATCTAAAGCGATTGAAGCGCGACACAAGTTCCGGAAAGATTGCAGCCGCTGCGCCTTCCTCGCGGGTGGCGTCCGCGAAATCTCGCTGGGTATGGATTGTCGCAGCCCTCGTTGCAATGGTTGTTTTTCCAATACTATTTTTTTTCCTGCGCCTCCGGCCTACAGTCCAGAATCCGCTATCCAGCGCGCAGTTCGCGCGGCTCACCGACTTTGACGGGGCGGAAACGAACCCGGCAATCTCCCCGGATGGAAAATTCGTCGCTTTCATCGGCGACCGTGGCGGCAAGTTCGACATCTGGCTGGTTCAAGCCAATGGTGGCAGCTTGGCGAATCTTACCCAGGGTCGCATCGGAGATGTCCGCGCGCCCCTCCGTGCCGTTGGATTCTCAGGCGATGGCTCGGAAGTTTGGAGCGCCGGAACGGAAGCCAGGAGGCTCATGCTATGGCCGCTGATTGGGGGTGAGCCTCACAATTTCCTGGCCGACCGGGCGGCCGAGGTGGCGTGGTCGCCGGATGGCTCCCGGGTGGCCTATCACACGTGGGAACCCGGCGACCCGACTTTCGTGGCGGATCACAACGGCACCAATCCCCGCCAGGTCGTGCAAAACGAGGCTGGATTGCACAACCATTTTCCGATCTGGTCGAAGGATGGACGCTGGATCTACCTGGTGCGCGGCAGGCCAGCCACGCGGGAGATGGATTTGTGGCGCATTTCCCCGGACGGTGGAGCACCCGAGCAGCTCACACATCTAAAGACCGATATCGCGTACCCGACTCCGATCGACGAGCGGACAATTCTGTTTGTCGCGCACAACGAAAACGGGGCTGGACCGTGGTTGTGGTCGTTTGATGCCAACTCCCGAACGTCCCACCGCGTGAGTTCTGGTTTGGAACAATACACCGCTGTGGCAGCCACCGCCGATGGCCGGCATCTTGCCGCAAGCGTCGTAAACGTTCAGGTCAACTTGTGGAGCGTTCCGATTACCACTGGCGTTGTCGAAGAAAAGGAAGTCACGGCTTTCCCATTACCCACCACCCACGCCCAAGCGCCACGCTTCGGAGGGGAATCGTTGTTCTATTTGTCCTCGCGAGACGGCGCGGACGGCCTGTGGAGCTCTCGCGATGGCCAAGCTCTCGAGATTTGGAAGGGCTCGGACGGCGCACTCCACTCGCCCCCGGCCGTTTCGGCGCAGGGGAACAGTGTGGCGTTTGCGTTGAGTCGAAACGGAAAGCAGCAGATGCACGTAATCGCCGCGGACGGAACGGGACTCCGGCCTCTGTCGAGCGATGTTGATGTTCGGGGCACGGCTTCATGGTCACCTGACGGCCAATGGATTGTCGCAGCCGGCAGCGACCGCGATGGGGCGGGTTTGTTCAAGCTTCCCGTGGCGGGCGGCTCGCCAGTTCGGATAGCAACTGGACCCTTTCTGGACCCGGTGTGGTCTCCGCGCGGAGATCTGATCGTCTATTGCGGCACGCAGGTGTTCACGCTATCGCCGCTCCAGGCCGTGCATCCGGATGGTACGCCCGTGAAGCTGCCGGAGATCAAAGTGCAGCGCGAAGGTGAGCGTGCGCGGTTCCTGCCTGATGGCACGGGCCTTGTTTACATGCTCGGGAGTACGGTGGTAGGGCAGGACTTCTGGCTGCTCGACGTTAGGACGATGCGCTCGCGGCGTTTGACGCAGCTTAATAATCCCGCCGCGATGCGAACCTTTGATGTCACCCCCGATGGCAGCCGCATCGTCTTCGACCGCTTGCACGAAAATTCGGAGATCCTGCTCATTGATCTTGCGGCGAAGCAGGCTCGGCCGTGAAAGCTTAATGGAATCCTCAGCACTGTCCAGACCTACAAACGCCAAGAGAGTCTGAACGCAAGAGAAATCGACGGACCGGACAATGGGTAATCTGAACCACTGCCTCTGTTCCCGGATAGCTGCGCGCTCGGAAGAAACCGGCGACAGACTTGGACAACTAATCTTGGAGCCGCTATCGGTCCGATATACTGATTCGACTTGGAGGGTTGAGCTGGCACGGCTTACCGGTAACTTGGGTACTGGTCTTGAATTTATCGTGTCCTGGTTCTTCACTGAATCAAGGGTTTCTATTTCGCGTTTTCGTCGACCTGAAATAGTCCAAACGTATTGCCCTCGGGATCAAGGAAGTAGCCCTGCCAGCAGGTGCCAGGAACGGCAAACTTGTCGAGTGCGACTTGGCCGCCGTTTTTCAAAATTGCTCTTGCCGTTCCATCGAAATCTGTCACTTGCATTGAGCACACGTATGCGTTCGTGCCGCTTCGAGGGGGCGGTGCAATTGCGGGGCGCTTCAGGAGTCCCCCGCGCATGTCTTCAGCCTGAAACCGCCAGTAGTTGATTGGCAGGCCTGTCACTTTCGTAAAACCCCATCCGAAGATGGCTGTGTAAAAACCAATAGCTCGTTCAGGGTCGTCGGCTTGGATTTCAAAATACGCCGGACTGTTCATGTGGCAACTCCAATGGCAATTGGGATGCAATGATAAATCGGGATGACCCAGGATGGTCAAGTCCCGGTTAGTCGGGTAATCGGAAGCCGGCCCTACAGGTTTTCTATCGTAGGGGAGCTAGCGGGAGAGCAGATTTTCGCCGAGTTTTTTTAGGCGGTCGCGGAGTCGGCGCTGAAGCGGAGTCGGCGTATTGGGATTGAACGCGACGAGATACCAGAGCGGCTGGCTGCGATCCCTGCTTAGCCAAGTCAATGTGCCAGCATCGGCGTTGGGATGGCGGGCTACATTTTCGCGAATCGCGCCGTAAGGATGCTTGGCGAGTTTGTTCAGAGTTTTCGCGTTGGCGCGGGGATGCTCGCTAATCAGGCGGAGCAGATAGAAATCTTCCTCGGGGGCTTGCTTGACGAGTTTTTCGAGCATTTCGGGCTTGGCATCGGCGCTCAGAACCAGGCCAATCTTTTCATCCCACGCGGTGTTGATTTGATTAAGCTCGCGAGTGCGCGTGTGAATCAGATCTTCGAGAACGCGGCGCTCCATCTGCAGGCGTGCAATCGCCAAATCGGTGCCTTCGAGCGAATCGAGAACGCGCAGCAGATGCTGCCGCTCGCCGAAGACGATTTGGGAGGTGCGCGTAATGGCACCCTTGTCCTTTTCCTTGTGCTGCACCAGATCGGATCGTCGCATTGTCAGAGGGCTCCAGCCGAATCTTTTCCCAAGCTCGCTGCGGGCACGGACTACCTGCCGCGCAACCCCGGATTGCGCCACAAGGAGTGAGTTAACCCTCTCGTGGTGGCTTCTGCGGATTATGTTCCGTGCACCGCATGGGGTAAAGTTTGGTGCGTGTCGTATGTGCCCGATGTGCAACCGTCTGCCGCGGCCATGGGAAGTCCGTCAGCCAAGAGGGACTGCAATTTATGAACGCTTTTGATGAACACAAAGAAGAGCTGGAGCACTACGAGCAGATGTACGGGCGGGAGCGCGGGCGGCTGGCGGTGTCGCTGGATCGAATGACGAATGCGCTGGTGCTCGTCGGGCAGCACGGAGTTTATTGCACGAGTCAACGAAACCCGATGGTGCCAGCGATGGATTTGCGCATGATTGCGCAAGAACTGGAGCACGCGAAACAACTCGTGCAGTCCGTCATGGAAGAATTAAAACGCGCTAGAGAAGGACGCGGAGTGGCTGGTGACTCGTAATCGGTGACTCATGCAAATCCCGCCGAATAGAGAGTGCGCAACGTTGCGGCGCAATCCATTATGCGGCAACAAGAGACCGCGCGCGGCAGTAGAGACTCAGGTGTTGATCAGGAAAGGATTTGTGTCGCGTTCCTGGCCGATGCTGGTCATGGGGCCGTGGCCTGGGTAGACGATAGTGTCCTCGGGGAGCTTCATGACCTTGCCGCGGATCGAGTCCGTGATTTGATCCATTGAGCCGCCCCAGAGATCGGTGCGGCCGATACTGCCTGCGAAAAGCGTGTCTCCAGCGAAGAGGCGCGGAGTGGGCATAAAGATGGTTCCCACATCTTTGGGCATATAGAGGCAGACGCTGCCGGGCGTGTGGCCGGGCGTGTGGATAACGTTGGCCTGGAAGGAACCCCAGCTGAGGGCATCGCCCTCTTTCAAGAGCTGGTCGACGTCCGTGATTTCCGGGGTGGGAACGCCGAGGAAAGCGGCTTGCACGTCCATCCCTTGATAGAGTGGGAGATCGTCGCGATGCATCAAGATGGGAGCGCCGGTGTATTGATGAAGCTTGCTGAGGCCGCCGACGTGATCGATGTGAGCGTGCGTGCTGACGATGGCTTTGACGGTCAGCCTGTGGCGGCCCAGCAACTCGAGGATGCGCGTGACTTCGTCGCCGGGGTCAATCACCAGCGCTTCGCGCGTGACGGGGTCGCCGATGATGGAACAATTGCATTGGAGCATCCCCACCGGAATGGTGATGTGGATGAGCCCGTGCGAGACGGCGTCGAAGGCTGGAACTGCGTCGGTCATAAGTTTTGAGTATAGCATCCGCGTTGGCCGATGGAACTGTACCTCGACACGGAAAAGCTTTCACTTTGCTAAGCTGGTGGTTGAACGAAGGGTTGAAGGAGACGCATGGAGATGACCGAAACGGGCGGCACAATCGAAACGCCGCTTGCCGAGTTGCAAAAGCGCGCGGGGGCGACGATGGCTGTTTGGTTCGGCTGTGAGCTGCCGGACCATTGGATCGATCCGCGAGCCGAGCAGGAGTTTGCTCGCAAGAACGTTGCGCTGGTCGACAAGAATTGCCGCGCCTATTTGAATTTCACTGGGCCGGACCGTGTGCGCTATTTGAACGCCATTCTGACGAACAACATTAAGGATTTGGCGGCCGGGCAGGGCAATGTTTCGCTGCTGCTGAACCCCCAGGGGCGCATTCTCGCTGAAATCGAGACGTACGCGCAGCCCGATAGCCTCCTGTGTACTACTTTCGCGATGATTCGAGAGAGGCTGATTGAATGGCTGGATCGGTACATCATCATGGATGACGTTACGCTGTCCGATGAGTCGCAGCGGTACGGAACTTTGGCGCTCGAAGGACCGAAGGCGGCCGTCGTGGCGCGGGAGCTTACGGGCGTCGATCTTTCCACACTCGCGGAGCTCGGCCGAGTGGAAAGCGCGGTGGCGTCAATTCCCTGCTCGCTTACGAAGCGTTCTCCGGGCGGAGTCGCGGGGTGCGAATTCCTGGCGGAACGGGAGAAGACGGCGGGGTTGTGGCAGGTGCTTTTGGATAATGCGAAGAAGCATGGCGGTGGCTCGATGGGCTACGCGGCGCTGAGCGCCCAACGGCTGGCGCAGGGTGTGCCGTGGTTCGGGTATGACTTCGGCGAGAAACAAATTCCGCACGAGGCGAGCTTGGAGACCAGCCACATTAGCTACACGAAGGGCTGCTACACGGGGCAAGAGATTGTTGAGCGCGTGAGATCGCGCGGGCAAGTGAACCGACGAAGGGTGGATCTTATTTTTGAAGGAGCCGGCGTCCCGGCTGCCGGAGAGCCGCTGATCGCGGACGGAAAAGAGGAGGGCTTTGTTACGCGCGCGGCGATCCCGTCGTTTTTGTCGAGCGCGATTGGGATGGGGTACGTGCGCAAGGACCACCGTGCGGCGGGGAGTCGTTTGAGTTGGTCTGGCGGCGCGGCCGTGGTTTCGAAGTTTCCCGAGGCGCTTGCTGAAGCTGCGGCTGGACGGTGAAAGCTGTGCACAAACTCGCGAATGAGCGGCAAGCAGTCTCCGTTTGTGTCAGTCGAATTCGCCGCGCGGGGCAGCTTGCTCGGCGCTGACGCGGCCGGCAACGATTTCGGCTTTGAAGTAATTCTCGCCTTTGATGGGGCAGCCTGCTGGTCGGCGGAGCATGGCGAGCTGGCCAATGTGGGTCAGCGCGTCGGCAATCGGCCCTTGGAACAAACTTTCCGGCGACGCGCGCAGAGGTGCCGCCGAAGCGAGAAAGTCGTCGAAGCTTTTTAACGAGGCGTGAAACCGGGCGACTTCTGCATCCCACGAAAGCGTGCCGGAATCGTGCCACGCTGTCTCTCCGCGCGCCATCGATAGCGCCCAATCAAACAGATCGCCGATGTGCGCGAGAATTTTCGCGGGCGTACGCGAGCTTTCGCTGATGCTAAACGCGGCGAATGATTCCGGCGCGCCGCGCAGAGCTTTGCCACCGCGATAAGCGACCGTGGCCACTGTGTGGCGAAGAAGCTGACGTGCTGGATCGGAAGATGCGGTCATAATGACGAGAACCCCTCCAGGCTGGGCAAATCGGATTAGCGCTTAGTATAAACGCGAACGTAGTCGACGAGCACGCTCTGCGGAAAATTGGTGGATGCGTCCGGATTGCCGGGCCAATCACCGCCTACGGCAAGATTGAGAATAATGAAAAACGGATGGTTGAAAATCCACGTTCCTCCGGCGGGCCATTGCGAAGCATTGAAGGTGGCGTAAAGGTTCGAGTCGACGTAGAAACGGACGAGGCCTGGCTCCCACTCGACGGCATAAAGATGGAAATCGTCGGCGAAATTCCGTCCGGCGGGAAGGCTAAAGGTCGAGGTGAGGTCGCTCGCGCGGCCGGTGGCGCTGGGTCCGTGCAATGAGCCGTGAATTGTGCCTGGTTCCTTGCCGACGTTCTCCATAATGTCTATTTCGCCGCATTTCGGCCAGCCGACTGTAAGAATATCCTCGCCGAGCATCCAAAACGCAGGCCACATTCCCTGCCCCGCCGGAATTTTGATGCGCGCTTCTAAGCGGCCATAGGCCTGCGTGAAGTGGCCCTGCGTTTTCAAGCGGGCGGAAGTGTAGTCGCGCGTAACACCGTCGGTGCTAGCGTAAGACTCTTTCCGCGCCGTGATTACGAGATTCCCCTTCTCGATTCGCGCGTTTTCGGGACGATTGGTGTAGTACTCGAGTTCGTGGTTGCCCCAGCCGTTGCCGCCGATGGCGTACGTCCACTTTTTGGGGTCTGGCAAAGAGCCGTCCGGGCCGGAGAATTCGTCGCTCCAGGTTAGGATCCATCTGGACGGAGGAATCGGTGGAGGAGGGTCTCGATAAATGAAAACTCCACATCCGCAAACGAGGGGTACTAAAGAGACGAATGCGGCCGACAGAATGCTAGACCGCTTCGGCGAGGGGTTCGACATGCGGACTTGTACAAAGAGCACAGACTGAAGTCTGTGCTACTACGAAAGGTTCAGGGCGCGCTTGAAGGAGCCCTTTTCGTTATCGATTTTCTTTTGCAGTTGGAGAATCGCGTAAAGCACCGCTTCGGGCCGCGGTGGGCAGCCTGGAACATAAACATCGATCGGGATCACTTGATTGCAGCCTTGCACGATAGCGTAATTGTTGAAGACGCCGCCGGAAGTGGCGCACGCGCCCATGGAGATGACCCACTTGGGCTCGGGCATTTGATCGTAAAGCTGGCGAATGACGGGAGCCATTTTTTGCGAGAGGCGGCCGGCAACGATCATCAAGTCGGCTTGACGCGGCGAAGGACGGAAAACTTCCGCGCCAAAACGCGCGACGTCAAAGCGCGCGGCAGCCATGGACATCATTTCAATGGCGCAGCAGGCCAAACCAAAACCCAAAGGCCAAATCGAGCTTTTGCGCGCCCAATTCACGGCTTTGTCGAGCGTAGTGAAAATGATGCCTTCGTCTTCGAGCAGGCTGCCGAAGTCGTCGGGTTTGGTCAGCGTGACGTGTTTGCCGAGCGATGTGCTCATGGTGCCCTCGTCTCAGACTATTTTCGCACAGGTGGGAGACGGAAACAAATGAAGGCGAAAGAGCGGCATCTCGGCGGTGTTGGGCGTGGCTACGTCAGATTGTAATCGGCCGGGGAAGCTACACGCGTACGGCGGAGGTAGGCAACGACCGAAGCTGGCCAGAGCGTGGTGTTTTCGCCGGTGCGCTGATCCTGATACCAGCTGTGGCAGCCGCCGGATTGCCATACGGTGGTTTGCAGGCGGCGATGGATTTCGGCGACGAAATTGTTTTGGGTTTCCGGGCGCACTTCGAGAACGGTGCGCTTGCGGCGCAGCATGAGCTTGAGACAGCTCATCACATAGCGAACCTGCGCTTCGATCATCAGCACGACTGAATTGTGGCCCAAACCGGTGTTGGGCCCGAGCAGCAAAAAGAAATTGGGAAAACCGTTGACCGTTACGCCGAGGTAAGCGCTCATGCGCTCGCGCCAGGCATCGTGAATTTCCACGCCGCCGCGCCCGACGATGCGGATTCCGATGAGCGGCTCCGTCGCGCGAAAACCAGTTCCAAAGATGAGCACGTCCGCCGGGCGCTCAACGCCATCCGTGGTCACAATGCTATGCTCGCGGACTTCCGCGATTCCTTCGGTAACCAGCTCGACATTTTCGCGCTTTAGCGTGGGATAAAAATCGTCCGAGACGAGCACGCGTTTGCAGCCTAACTCATACCTCGGCGTCAATGCCTCGCGCAGCTTGGGATCCTGGATTTGCCTTTGCATGTGGCGCGTAGCGATTTCCGTGGCTTTCCGGCGGACAAACCGGTTACCGAGGAAACCAAGCACACGAAACTCTTGCCGCCAGAAAATGTATTGGCGAAAGGCGCGCATGACCAGCGGGAAGCGCCGGAAACGGCTCCTCCAGTTTTCGTCGATGGCAAAATCGATGCGCGGAACGATCCACGGCGGCGTGCGTTGAAAAAGATAGAGTTTTCCCGCGCGGGGCGCGATCTGGGGAACGAATTGGATCGCGCTTGCGCCGGTGCCGACGACGGCGATGTTCTTGCCTTCGAGCTCGGCAGTGTAATCCCAACTGGAAGAATGGAATTTCGGCCTGGCAAAGCGTCCGATGCCCTTGAAATTGGGGTATTGCGGGACGTGCAAGCCTCCAATTCCGGAGACGAGCACGCGCGCGCGGATGCGTATGCCTTCGCTGGCAGTGGCGCGCCACACGCCGTCTTTCTCGTTCCAGACCGCTTCGTGAAGGCGCGTATTCAGCCTGATGTGAGGCGCAAGTTCGTAGCGTTCGACGCAGCGCTTCAGATAATCGTGAATTTCCTGTTGGCCGGGATACATGCGGGACCAATCGGGCCACGGATCGAACGAAAAGGAATACAAATGTGATGGGATATCGCAGGCACAGCCAGGATAACGGTTGTCGTACCACGTGCCGCCGATGTCGTCGCTCTTCTCGATGAGGAGAAATGAATTCATCCCCGCTTCGCGCAGCTTGATGGCCATGCACAGCCCGGAAAAACCGCCGCCGACAATCAAGACTTCGACGGTGATTTCCGTTTCATTGGCGTTTTGGATGGAATTCTCTGTCACAGGCCGTCACGCTACTTTATTTTGAAGATTCCGATGCTACGAGTCCGCGCAAGAAGGCGGCGCTTTCTCGCAATGACTGGCGGGCTTCCGGAATTTTATGCGGCGCAAGCTGCCACGCATGCGGAACGACGGGCCAAACTTTCAGCTCGACGCGAACGCCCGCCGCTCGCGCGCGTTCCGCAAGCCGCGTCGAGTCATCCAGCAGAGTTTCGTTTGCACCGACATGAATCAGGATGGGTGGCAGACCGGCGAGATCGGCGTAGAGCGGGGACGCAAGCGGCGTGCGCGGGTCCGTCTCACCGAGATAGTAGCGCGCGGAAGGACCGATGTCTTTGCCGTGAAACATGGCGCAGCGGCGCGCGTTCGTGCGGATGGATTCGCCAGTGGCGGCGAGATCGGTCCACGGCGAAAAGAGGGCTGCGCCGGCCGGAAGGGGAACGCCTGCGTCGCGAAGCGCGAGCAACAAACAAATCGCAAGGCCGCCGCCTGCGGAATCTCCGCCGACTACAATTCGCTGCGGCGAATGGCCTTGCCCGAGAAGGCCGCGATAGGCAGCGACGGCGTCATCCAGCGCCGCCGGGAACCGATGTTCCGGGGCGAGGCGGTAATTCGCGGCGAAAACGCGAAATCCTTCGAGCGCGTACGCAACGGTAATGGGCCGGTGCGTCTCCGCGGAACATGCGAAGTATCCGCCGCCGTGCAAATACAAAAGCGCCGTCTTCGACGCGGAAGATCCCTCTACCCATTCTCCGGGAATCCCGCCGACTTCGGCGGACGAAATGCGCGCGGCTTTCGGCACGGTATACGGATCGGGGGTGAGAACTTTCCGAGCCCAGCGATAATCCGGCGCGCCGCGCAGTCTGCGCTTCACGCGCCGCTTGACGATCCATACCGCGAGATGAGCTTGCCAGCTTGCCATGGGTGCCGCTTTCTATTTTCGCCCAAGAGACGCCGAGAGAATAGCAGAGTCCGCTCGCAATGCGATTAGACTGCGAGGACCACTTTACCGAACTGCGACCCTCCTTCGAGATAAGTGTGCGCGGCGGCGGCTTCGGCGAGAGGGAAAACGCGATCGACGATGGGTTTGAAGTGGCCCGCGGCAACGAGCTTCATCACGGTCTGAAGCTCCGATTTCACGCCCATGTACGAGCCCAGCAAGCAGAGCTGGCGGCTGAAGAGAAAGCGCAGATCGATTTTCGCATCGAACCCGGTCGTCGCGCCGCACGTCACCAGGCGGCCGGCAAGAGCCAGGCTGGCCACGCTTTCGTCCCACGTTGCGGTGCCAACATGCTCGAAGACAACATCGACGCCGCGTTTGTTCGTGATGCGGCGAACTTCGTCTCGGATTTTCTGCGATTTATGGTTGATCACGTAATCAGCGCCCAGGTCGCGCGCTTTTGCCAGCTTCGCATCCGTTCCTGCCGTGGCAATCACGCGTGCGCCGAAGAATTTGGCGACCTGAATCGCCGCACTGCCAACGCCGCTTCCCGCACCAAGAATAAGAACGTCTTCGCCGGGCTGAAGTTCGGCGCAAGCAACGAGCATGTGCCATGCTGTTTGAAAAACGAGCGGAATGCTTGCCGCTTGCTCGAACGAAAGATTTTCCGGGTAGGGCAAACAGTTCACTTCCGGGCAGCGCACAAATTCGGCACACCCGCCATCGATCATGTATCCCAAGTTGGTGAAATAGCGGCAGCGATTGTCATGCCCAGAAATGCATGCTGGACATTTGCCGCACGTCACGCCCGGCGCAAGCACCGCTTTCTGCCCCACCTTAATCGTCATCACCTCCGCGCCAATCTGCGCGACTTCTCCTGCCACGTCGCTCCCCGGAATGTGCGGCAGTGGAATCGGCACGCCCGGCAAGCCGCGCCGCACCCACAGATCGAGATGATTCAGCGCGCAAGCCTTTACGCGCACAAGCACTTCGTTTGCGCGAACGGCAGGCTCCGGCGCATCCTCATATTTCAAAACCTCCGGCCCGCCATGTTGGTGAAATCGGATTGCCTTCATCAAACCTCCGGCTGTCCTTACAGAATCGCAAGGTAACATCGGAGAGTGGGGCTGTCCAGAAGGTCCGTCCCAATCGCTCAGTTCGCAAGAAAGCGGCTCATGACGATACAACTTCCGTTGACATGGCCCAATGACGCGCCGTAGGCTGAGGGCTGAGGCGAAGCGTGGACCTCTTCGAAGAAATCGTGAAGATGCGGCGCGCGGGACAACGCGGTGCGCTGGCGACGATCGTGCACACCAATGGCTCGATCCCCAGCTACGAAAGTTCGCGGATGCTCGTGCGCGACGACGGCTCCATCGCAGGGACTATCGGCGGAGGCTGCGTGGAGGCCGAAGTCTGGGCCGCGGCCAAGGAAGTGATGTACAAGGAAGCGCCGCGCAAAATGGTTTTCAATCTGAATAATGAAGCGGGCTACGACAACGGGCTGATCTGCGGCGGAACGCTGGAGGTTTTTGTCGAGCCCATCCTGCCGCAACCTATCCTTTATCTGTTCGGTGGCGGGCACGTTTCGATGGCCGTGGCCAAAGCGGCCAGCTCCGCGGGCTTCGGTATCGCCGTCATAGACGACCGCGAAACTTTTGCCAACGCTGAACGCTTTGCGATGGCCCAGGAAATTTATACGAGCTACGAAGACGCCTGCGAAAAAATCCATCCCAATGCCGCGAGCTATTTGGTCATCGTTACGCGCGGGCACAAAGAAGACATGCGCGTGCTCAGTTGGGCCGTGCGAACGCCCGCCCGCTACGTCGGCATGATCGGCAGCAAACGCAAAGTCCTTTCCGTGTACAGAGCTTTGGAGAACGAAGGTTATCGCCCCGAGGAATTTCAGCGCGTGTACGCGCCGATGGGTCTGGAAATCGGCGCGCTCGCGCCAGAGGAGATCGCTATCAGCATTGTGGCGGAACTGATTGCCGTTCGCCGCAACGCTGAATCGCCGGCGCACAAGAAATTGCAGTACGAAGCGCGGTCGGCGCTGACAGAACGCTGAAAGAGGTGGCATGCTCGCAGCCGTCATCCTCTCGGGCGGCGCATCTCGCCGCATGGGCTCGCCGAAGGCGTTGCTCCCTTATCAGGGCCGCCCATTCCTCGAACATTTGCTGGATATTGCCCGCCACCCAAGAATCGGCGCGAGGCGGGTCGTTCTGGGAGCCGATGCGGGACCCATCGCGAAAGAAATAAATCTTTCTCACGATGAAATCGTCATCAATGAGGACTGGGAAAAAGGGCAATTGAGTTCGATTCAGTCCGGCCTGCGCAGTCTTCCGCCGCAAACCGACGGCATCATTCTTTTTCTGATCGATCATCCCCTGATCAGCTCGGCGCTCGTCAATGAGCTAATCGAATCTTTCTACACTTCCCGCAAGTTCATCGTGCTTCCCGTTTACGAAGGCCGCCGCGGACATCCCGTTGTTTTTTCGTCCGCCATATATGAGGAGTTGATGAATGCACCTCTGGACACGGGTGCACGGTCGGTGGTTTGGGCGCATTCCGATCGGGTGCAGGTTGTGCAAACGAATGAAGAAGGCTGCATCCTCAATTTGAACGACCCGGACACGATGCAAAAAGCCCTCGGCCATTGACCGCCGCTGGCCGCGATGCCTCTAAGCCAATTTCGACAGCACTAAATGGAGCGCATCTGCAACCAGCTGCGCGCCATGAAGAGTGGCCGGCGGCAACCCTCCCAAAGCTTCGGAAATGCTCTCCGCCGTGATCGAGCGCGCCTCCGCAACGCTGCAACCCGTCAGCCGCTCCGTCAAAAAAGAAGCGCAAGCAATGGATGTCGTGCAGCCGCGACAAAGGAAGCGCGCTTCAGCGATCCCGCCGTATTCAAGGCGAATGGCGAGTTCCAGAATGTCGCCGCAAATCGGATTCGTCGTTTGCGCCTGCGCGGTTGCGTTCGCCAGCTTGCCGGCGTTGCGCGGATTCCGAAAATAATCGAGTACCAAATCGCTATACATGCCGCTATCGTAGCGCAACTCGCACCGCCCTTTTCAGCGGTCTCCTAGAATCATCTTCTGGATTGCAAAATCCGACAACAGACGGCACACTCTCGTTGCGCCCATCCGAAAAGAGGCCGAACATAGCTGTAGCGCATCCGCCCAGCCATGCCACGTCTAATCATTGAGCGGCCCGGCGTTCAACCGCGCCTTTATGAGTTGAAGGACGGTTCCACGATTCGCATTGGCCGGGCCACGTCCAACGACATCACGCTGCCTCACTCGAGCATCTCGCGCACTCACGCGTCGATCGAGGGCGCCCGCGACGTTTGGGTTGTCAGCGACCAGCACAGTTCCAACGGCGTTCTCGTCAACGGTGTGCGCGTCGAGCGCGCCGAGATCAAGAGCGGCGATGTCATCGGCCTCGGCGACATCAAGTTGCGTTTTGAGGACATGACCACGGGCGCCGTCGTGGGCAAGACTTCTCCCCAGCTCGCCTCGCACCTGACGCAGATTCTCGATCAAGCGAGCGTCGCCAAGCTTCTCGATCGCTCCAGAGCCAAGCCGCCTTCGGAATGGAGCGAGCAACGCGCCGATACGAATACCCGCATCGAATATCTCCAGCGCGAAAATCGCCTGCTCACTCTTTTGTATCAAGTCAGCAGAGCCCTGAGTGACAAAACTACTGTTGAAGATGTGACGCAGTGCGTTCTCGACCTCGTACTTCAAATCGATGGCGCCGAGCGTGGCTACGCTATGTTGCTCACCGAAGATTCGATGCGCGAAGGAACGAAGGCCGGCGCAACCTACTCTTTTCTGCCGGCGATCATCCGTTATCGCCGGCTTCCCAAGTCAGCGACGCCGCAAGTGGCGCTCTCGCGGGCCATCATCCAGCAGGTGATGGAGAGCAAAGGGCCGCTCCTCGTTATGGACGCCAAGGAAGACGCGCGATTTTCCGCCAGCCACAGCATGGCCATCTCTGGCATGCAATCGGCGATGTGCGCGCCGCTGGCAAGCCGCGATCGCCTTTTCGGCTTGCTCTATGTGGACAATCTTTCGAAGCGCGGCAGTTTCACTCCCGAAGATCTCGAAGTGTTCGCCGTTATCGCCGCGCAGGCGGGCTTGGTCATCGACCGTTTCATGGCCAAAAGCGAAGTCAAGCGCCAGGGTGTGCAACTCAGCGCGCTCGAACGGTTTCTCTCGCCCGCCATCTCGAGAAAAATTACCGCGGAAGCCGCCGATATTCGTCTTGGCGGCGAAAGCCAGCGCGTCACTCTGCTCTTCGCTGATGTGCGCGGCTTCACCACGATGGCTGAAAAGATGAAGCCTCGCGAGGCCGTCGAAGTCCTGAATGAATTCTTTGCCCGCATGACCAATGCCATTTTCGAGCATGACGGCACGCTTGACAAATATCTCGGTGATGGCCTAATGGCGCTTTTTGGCGCGCCATTTGCTCTTCAGAACGATGCGGAAGCCGCCGTGCGCGCCGCCGTTGACATGCAAAGAAGTCTCGCGGAGCTAAATAAAATTTCGGGAAGGGCTCCGTTGACGATTGGCATCGGCATTCACACCGGAGAAGCGGTCGTCGGATTCCTGGGCACCGAGCGGCGCATGGATTACACGGCGATCGGAGACACGGTAAACGTCGCTTCTCGCCTCACATCTCAGGCAGGTCCCGGCCAAATCGTCATTTCCTCAGCCACTCACGCACGGCTCGCGCAGGAGACTCCCTGTTCTGCGCTCGCAGCGATGAAGCTCAAGGGGCGGGCCGAGCCCATCGACGTTTACGAAGTACTTTGGAGCGCACCGCTGGCGCAGCATCGCACCCCTCAACAAGTTAGACCCGCCTCAAGTCGCCTCACTTGACGGCGGATTTGCTAAGCTTTCCTGGTGAACACTGGAAAGCACGGTCCCACCCTGCGCATTGTCTCTCTCGCCCCCAGCGCAACCTCTATTCTGTGCGCCATTGGGGCACGGGAACTTCTCGTCGGCGTAACAAAATGGTGCGCCGACGTCGCTCCGGTCAACGGCCTGCCGAAACTCGGCGATTGCTGGCACATGGATTCCGTGGACGAGATCCTCAAACTCAAGCCGTCGCTGGTCATCGGCTCCGTGCCCTACAAACAGGAAACCGTAGCCAAGCTCTTGGAACATCCGCTAACGTTTCTCGGCAAGAATCCGAGAACGCTAGCCGATATAGAGAATGACATTCGCTTGCTGGGCCGCATCACGGGCCACCTGGCGCGAGCCGAAGGACTGGTCAAAAAAATGCGCCAGGAATTCACGGCAATCGCAAAAAAGAGCCGCGCTGCGAAATCGAGGCTTCGCGTCTACTGCGAGGCTTGGCCAAATCCTCGAATCAGTTCCCCGCCATGGGTCGCTGAAATAGTTAGAATTTGCGGCGGCGAAATGGTCGTGCCCGCCGGCCAAAAAGTAAGCGACCAACAAGTCGCGGACGCGCGGCCTGATGTTATCGTCCTCGCGTGGGCCGCTACTGGCTTGAAATCCCAACCTCAAAAATCGTATCAAGTTGCCGCCTGGAAGGACGCCCCGGCCATCCGCGGTAAGCGGGTCTACGTTGTCCGCGACGAATTGCTCAACACTCCCGGTCCGCCGCTCATCGGCGGCGCGAAAGAACTCTTCCGCATATTCCATGAATCCGCGGCGCGCGAGACCACAAAATGAAAATTGTCGTAGCCGCGGTCCTCGAACGCAGCGATCGGCGCTTCCTGATCGGCCAGCGGCGGCGGAATGATGCGTCTCCGCTCAAATGGGAGTTTCCCGGCGGAAAGGTGGAACAAGGCGAGACGGACGAAGCCGCCCTGGCGCGCGAGCTGCGAGAGGAGCTAGGCGTCACACTGGATAAATTTGCGGAAATCGGACGCGCGCGCCATAAATATGCCTCCGCTCCCGAAGATTTGGAAATTCGCTTTTACGCCGCGAGTATCAAAGAAAGCAAGCTCACACCGAAGACCTTCGAACAAATCGCCTGGGTTCTGCCAAGAGAACTGGGGGACTACGACTTCCTCGCCGCCAACTCCCATCTCATCGCGCAACTCGCCACCGGCCGCCTGAAACCCAGCGAAATCCTGGAGAAAGCCGCGAAACCTTCTCAGAAATAAAAAAAGGCGAACCGCAGTCCGCCTTTTCCAAGCTGTCTGTTTCGCTCACGCACGCCCCGAGCAATCGAATCACGAAACGACGGGATTCGACTTGTCCGGATTGATGCCCAATTCCTGAATCGCTCTATCGACGACCGACCGCTCGATCTTTCCGTCCGAATACAGCTCGTGCAAAGTCGCCAGCGCGATGAACCGCGCGTCCACTTCGAAGAAATCTCGGAGCGAAGCGCGGCCCTCGCTGCGTCCAAAACCGTCCGTGCCCAGCGAAGCCAGCCGCCGCGGCATCCACTTGCTCACCATGTTTGGCAACGTCTTCAAGTAATCCGAAGCGGCCACCAGCACGCCGGGCGCGTTCGCGAGGCGTTGCGTCAAATAAGGCACGCGAGGTTTTTCGCCGGGATGCAAGCGGTTCCATCGCTCCACTTCGTTCCCATCGTTGTATAGCGCCTTGTAACTCGTCACGCTCCACACATCGGCCGCTACGCCGAACTTGGTTTCCAAGATCTCCTGCGCCTGCAACGCTTCACGCAGAATCGCACCGCTTCCAAAAAGCTGCGCATGCAATTTGGACTTCTTGTTTTCCGAAGCCCGGTAGCGGTACATCCCTTTCAAGATTCCGTCTTTGACGTCGCCCGGCATCGCCGGCATCGCATACGGCTCGTTCATCACCGTGATGTAGTAAAAAATGCTTTCGCCGTCCTTATACATCCGGCGAATTCCGTCCTGCAGAATCACGGCCATTTCGTAGGCAAACGCGGGATCGTACGCCCGCAAATTCGGCACGGAAAGCGCCAGCACGTGACTGTTGCCGTCCTGGTGCTGCAATCCTTCGCCCGACAGTGTCGTGCGCCCCGAAGTTCCGCCCAGCAGGAAACCGCGCGTGCGCATATCCGCTGCAGCCCAGATGAAATCGCCGATGCGCTGGAATCCAAACATCGAATAGTAGATGAAGAACGGAATTGTATTTATGCCGTGGGTAGCATAAGCAGATCCTGCGGCGATAAACGACCCCATCGAGCCGGCTTCGGTAATCCCCTCTTCGAGAATCTGCCCGTCTTTCGCCTCTTTGTAATAAAGCAATGTATTGACATCCACGGGTTCGTACTTTTGGCCGACGCTCGAATAAATTCCCACTGTTCGGAACAGTGACTCCATGCCGAAGGTTCGCGCCTCGTCCGGAACGACGGGCACAACCAGCTTGCCGATTTCCGGATCTTTCAGCATTTTGCGCAGCATTCCGACAAACGCCATGGTCGTCGAGACTTCTCGGCCCTCGCTGCCCTCGAAAAATTCCTTGAACAGTTCATCATGATCGGCAACCAGCGGTTTTGAGCGCGTACTGCGCCTCGGCGTATATCCGCCCAGCGCCTCCCGCCGCTCACGCAAATATTGAATCTCGATGCTGTCCTCCGCCGGCCGGTAGAACGGCACTTCCACGCAATCGTTGTCGTTCAGCGGAATTCCAAATCGCGAACGAAACTCCTTCAATTCCTCTTCATTCAGTTTTTTCTGCTGGTGCGTGACATTCTTGCCTTCGCCCGCTTCTCCAAGCCCATAGCCTTTAATCGTCCGCGCCAAAATCACCGTCGGCGAGCCCTTATGTTCGACCGCCGCTTTGTACGCCGCATACACCTTGCGCGGATCGTGCCCGCCCAGCCGCAACCGGCGCAACGCCTCGTCCGGCAACGGTTCAACCAATTGCAGCAGCCGCGGATCGCTTCCAAAAAAATGTTCCCGGACATAGGCGCCAGACGACACCACCAGCTTTTGGTACTCGCCGTCCACCAATTCGCCCATGCGCTTCACAAGCAAGCCTTGCGTGTCCCGCTCCAAAATCGGATCCCACTCGCTGCCCCACAAAACCTTGATCACGTTCCATCGCGCGCCGCGAAACGCCGATTCCAGCTCCTGAATAATCTGTCCATTCCCGCGTACCGGTCCGTCCAACCGCTGCAAGTTGCAGTTCACCACAAAAATCAGATTGTCCAGCTTCTCCCGCGAAGCCAGCGTGATCGCACCGAGCGACTCCGGCTCGTCCGTTTCTCCATCACCCAAAAAGGCCCAAACCTTCGCGTCCGTCACCGGCTTCAATCCGCGATCCTCAAGGTACCGATTGAACCGCGCCTGATAAATCGCCATCAATGGGCTCAAGCCCATCGATACCGTTGGAAACTCCCAGAAATCCGGCATGAGCCAGGGATGTGGATACGACGACAGTCCTCCGCCCGGCTTCAGCTCCCGGCGAAAATTTTCCA
>JBARCY010000276.1:0-10564 GCA_049794595.1 Candidatus Acidiferrum sp. | reverse complement strand
GATTTCGAGCACCGTGCCCTTTGCGTCCAGCAGCCCGACGAACTGAACCATGGAGTCCAACGTGATTCGCGCCAACTTCTGTCGATATTGTTCATGAGTATCGCTAGCCAAAAGCTCGGTGCCACGGGCTTTAACGAGGTGGGCGGGCGTGGATAAGTTCGTCGTCATAGTCGGTCATGTTTAGCGGCAACTCATGATCATTTACGGTGAGAATCGGAAAGCTTCCCCTCAATGAAAACTGTTGACCGTCGCGAACCCAAGCCAAAGGACAAGGCGATACCGATGTCGATAATGGTATCCCAAATTTCATCCCCTCACGGTATACCATAAACACAGTAGGACAGAACAGCTAGGGCGAAGGATAGCCGGTTTGGTTGGCATGAAATAACCTGGTATCGCCAGGGATGCAGGTTTCGAAAACTGGACGTAACGGTGCTTCCTTGTTGACTGTGGATTTTACCGCGGGTCAATCGCGGCTTTCCGGCACGGACCTATTTCAGTCGGGTGTTACCCTCATCTTAGCGGCTGCCGCCTCCCCGCTCATCTTCGCGCAACGGTTGCCGTAGTCTTATCCTTCGTCATTTGCGCAGCCTGCTCAATCGTGGCAGACATAGGAACCGCCTGGAATTCGCTGTAAAGCTCCTTCTGGCGCACATCAATTGTCTTGAAAAAAAGCACCTTACCACTCATCTGTACATCCAGAGTCGTCATTTCCCAGCGCCCCGGGCCGACTTCCTGTTGCTTTACCAAGAAGGTTCCGCCTTCATCCAGATGACCTAACAGTCCCCCGCCGAATTTCACGGAGCTTTTCAAACGTCCATTGATCTCCGCGAGGCGTTTTTGACCGAGGTCCAGAATCAAGGTGCCTTCCATATGGTGAAAAACTTCTGCCTTGTGGTTTGAAGGGTGAAAAGCAGGATTCGGCGAAAATTTCAGCGTGATCTTATTCCCATCCCTTTCTTTCATTCGAAATACGAATGCGTCCGGAATTAATTCCAGCAAATGAGTGGCTTGTTTTGCGTCCTCGCGTCGTTGACGCGCTTGTTTATGCAGTTCTCGCTTGCTTCTAAGCAATTTATCTATTCTTTGATTTTCCGCTTCTCGCTGGTTTTCATCCAGCGGTCTGCCATTCACTGCCAACAATCGTTCAATCTGCGCACCTTTTGCCTCACACGCCTTAAACAATCGTCGTTGGCCATCTTTCTCTTCCAGTTTTCGATAGCACCACAACGACTCATCCTTCGCTTCGGCGTCAACTTCATGCTCGATAGTATCCCGTACCAGATGGCCCCAATTTTTCTCGGCGTTTATAGCTTGCAGCGCGTAGCGGTCACCCTCCTGAGCCTTCATTGGGGCAATACTGGTCGTAATAATTAGCATTACCCACAAGCAGAGCAAGAGGCCGGTCGTGGCCATTTTCTCGGCCCATTTCTTCCCTGAGAATTTCCCCAATCCGGAGTATGACAGTGGTGTCGACATCTGTGACCCCTCGTCGTTCCGAGGTCGTGGATTACGGCTTCAGTGTAAACGATACCTGAATCTCACGACTATAAGGCAGTCGCTGTATTCAACTCCTTTTCACAGCGCAGCTGACCGCGATGCGGGTGGCCGCGAGCTGCCCCGGCTCTCCTGCTTGATTTTTGGCTCAGTTTGCGATGCAGAAAGGAGCAGGTGCCTGTGTCCAGACAAGCACCCGCTCTCGGGATGTATTTCAGAGGCTATATCGGAACCAGGCTACCGAACGACGACGAAGACAACCATCGGGCTTTCCCTGTAGAAACACTAAAACTTGAGGTAGGAGCGAAAGATTCAGAAGACTCGCATTTACAGCTTTCCACCGATATACGTCCGCGAGAGGGACGTGCACTTTAGGAATGGATGGATTTTGCACGAGGCCCTATGCAAGTTCTTATTGCTGATGATCATGAGATTGTTCGCCGGGGAGTCCGTTCAATATTGGAATCAAGGGAGGGCCTCGAGATTTGCGCCGAGGCAGTCAACGGCCGAGAAGCAGTTAATAAAGCGAGCCAGTTGCATCCCGACCTGATTATCCTCGATCAGGCAATGCCAGTTCTCAGCGGCTTAGGTGCGGCTACTGAAATTCGTCAAATTCTCCCGGATGTACCAATACTCATGCTGTCGATGCACGATGGAAAACCTCTTCTTGATGCGCTGCGATTGATCGGTGCACAGGGCTTTGTTCCCAAGGCGGAGTGCGCCAACAAGTTACTTGAAGCCGTGGACGCCGTCTTACGCGGCGAGACTTTCTTCGACATGGAGCCTAGCTCGTGCATGGGACTCTCCGAATAGATTCTGACCGAGGCTGTGCAAGAAGTCTTGGGAGGTTAACAATGGACGCAATCACACAACAAGTTGAAGCGCAGATCTGGGATGCTGCGATGGTTATGGCGCACAGATATGTAAGCGCCTATCGCGAAACGCTGCTCACGGATTCTCAGATTATTGCTGCCATGACGGCGGACGCTCTTTCAGGCGGTTTCTCCTCAGAAGAATCTTCCGAAATCGCAGAGATCGGTTTCACGCACCTCGAACGAAATCACCACGCCCTGAATCCGTGAAGAGTCTCGGGCCTGGCCACGGAGCCCGTAGGCACGGGCAGAATCTGCAGACGTGGCGCCCAGCTGGCTGGACCAAGTGGCTGGGCGATTCGTAATATGCTGATCACTCCGGCCTGGATACCTGAATCCTCGCATCTCGTAGGGCATCTACCCGATTACGAGCAGAAGCTTCTCAGAGTATGTTTTCTTCTGAAGGGAAGGTGAGAAATGAGATTCATTTGGCTTTTGTTGGCGCTCTTGCTGGTATGCGCGTGGATAGGCGGCTTTGTTGTCTATCACGTGGCAGGATTCGCGATCCATATACTTCTCATACTGGCCGTTATCGCCATCATCCTACAGTTGTTTAGCGGAAAGCGAACAGTTTAGAAGGCTTGCCAGACGAGATAGAACAGCATTTCGCGTCCAAGATCCGTTAGCGGGATTGGTGTAGTCCCGCGTTCCAAATTAGTATTGAAACGACGAACCAGGACAACATAGACTCCCTCATCAAAACTGGTACAAAATTTCGGGCTGGTCAGATCCTCTTTTATTTTGCAGAGCAGCGGTTAAGCTCATCAATGCTAGCGGATTGTCCCGGCTGTCTTGTGCCTCTCCTCGCGGACACCGCGTATAAAGCTCAACTCGATATCGGTGGGGCACCACGGACTTCGAATCACATCAAACGCTCCGCGGCGTGTCGCATCCATGTAGAGCTCCCATTCCCCGTTTCTCGTAAGCACGACAAGCGGCGGGGGCATCCCGCCCAGAACTTTCAATTCCAAAAGATCCGCATAATCCCCATCTGGCAGTCGCTCCTCACAGAAGATCAGACTGGGATGTTGGAGCGAAAGCACTTGTTCGGTTTGGGCCAGCGTAGAGCAGGGAACTACATGCACGGAGAGTGCCTCGAGGACTTTGCTGACGGTTCGGCGGTTCTCTAAATTGCCCGAAACGACCACCACTGTGATTTGTTCCTGCAATTCGGACTCGTAAGTTGTTGATATTTCAAAACGATGACCTGCGTCCTCTCGCATCGAAGGGTTCATCATGACATTCACCTCGCGTCTCGAGTCCCAATGGTGGTAACCAGAATCTCGGAGGCAACACTAATAGAGGATTCCCATTTCCTGGTCAATACAGCATTTCACTTAGTATCATCTGTTTCGCCTTCCCAGCCGCTATACAGGAAATACTGTAGAGCATACCTACACTCCTTATGATAATTAGACCTTCTTGACCTAACTCCGCAATTCTAAGAATTGATGATCGGTACCCGTAGGCTCAACGTGGGATTTGTCCATCGGCCACGATGGGGGAAGGAAATCTCAGCGGTGTGTGAAGGCGAAAGTTCAAGCATAGCAAGTCTATCTATATGCCGATTTGGAGATGAGCATGAGGAGAGTTGACCGCGATTCACCGGGCCCGAGCGCCGGGACGATTCCCAGTGCGCTGCCCGGCAACAATGGGAAAGACCACATCGCTGAAATTTCAGCGCCCGAATTGAGCCTCCTGCTATCAAGTTTGCAGACCATGCGCGACGGTGACTTCTCCGTGCGCCTCCCCGGAACGTGGACAGGCCTTTCCGGAAAACTTGCAGATACTTTCAATGAGATCGTGTCTTCGAATCAGCAAATCGCGCATGAGCTGAGACGCGTAGGCCAGGTTGTGGGGAAGGAAGGCAAAACGCGCGAGCGAACACAATTTCATCAGCCCCGGGGCGCTTGGGGCGAGATGGAAGTATCGATCAATACGCTCGTTGATGACCTGCTTCAGCCCACCACGGAAGTGACGCGAGCGATTGCAGCCGTAGCCCAAGGCAACCTGACGCAAACCGTTCGTCTGGACGTGGACGGACGACCGCTCGAAGGGGAATTTCTCCGGTCTGCCACAATTGTCAATACCATGATTCAGCAGCTCGGCGTTTTTACCGCGGAGGTGACTCGCGTCGCTCGTGAAGTTGGCACGGACGGAAAACTCGGAGGCCAGGCGCAGGTGCCTGGGGTGGCCGGAACGTGGAAAGACCTGACAGACTCCGTCAATTCGATGGCCAGCAACTTGACGGGCCAGGTGCGCAATATCGCCGAGGTTGCAACGGCGGTTGCCAGTGGCGACCTCTCTCGCAAGATCACAGTGGATGTCCGTGGAGAAATCTTACAGCTCAAGGAAGCCATCAACACGATGGTCGATCAGTTGCGGTCCTTCGCCTCTGAAGTGACTCGCGTCGCCCGCGAAGTTGGCACGGACGGCAAGCTCGGCGGCCAGGCGGTTGTGCCCGGCGTCGCAGGCACGTGGAAAGACCTCACTGACTCCGTCAACGCCATGGCGGGCAACCTCACGGCGCAGGTGCGCAACATTGCGGAAGTTACGACCGCTGTGGCGCGTGGCGATTTGTCACGCAAGATCACCGTGGACGTGAAGGGCGAGATTCTCGAGTTAAAAGACACCATCAATACGATGGTGGATCAGCTCAACGCTTTCGCGGGCGAAGTGACGCGCGTGGCCCGCGAAGTCGGCACAGAAGGGAAGTTGGGAGGGCAGGCACAAGTGCCTGGCGTCGGCGGTACATGGAAAGACCTCACCGACAACGTGAACTTCATGGCCAGCAACTTGACCGGACAGGTGCGCAACATCGCCGAAGTCGCTACGGCCATTGCCACCGGCGATCTCTCACGCAAGATTACGGTCGACGTGCGCGGAGAAATTCTGCAATTGAAGGAAACTCTCAATACGATGGTGGACCAGCTCAACCGGTTCGCGGGCGAAGTGACGCGCGTGGCCCGCGAAGTAGGTAGCGAAGGCCGGCTGGGCGGTCAAGCTAACGTGCCCGGTGTCGCCGGTACATGGAAAGACCTCACGGACTCCGTCAATTCCATGGCAGGAAATCTGACTGGTCAAGTGCGCAACATCGCGGAAGTCACGACAGCTGTCGCGCGCGGCGACTTGTCTCGCAAGATCACGGTAGACGTGAAAGGTGAAATTCTCGAATTAAAAAACACAATCAATACGATGGTGGACCAGCTGAATGCGTTTGCCGCCGAAGTCACGCGTGTCGCGCGCGAAGTCGGTACGGAAGGGAAGTTGGGAGGGCAGGCACAAGTGCCTGGCGTAGGCGGTACGTGGAAAGACCTCACGGACAACGTGAACTTCATGGCCAGCAACCTCACCGGTCAAGTCCGCAACATTGCCGAGGTTGCAACGGCAGTGGCACGAGGCGATTTGTCGCGCAAGATCACCGTGGACGTGAGGGGCGAGATTCTCGAACTGAAAGACACGCTCAACACGATGGTGGATCAACTGCGAGCCTTCGCGTCGGAAGTAACTCGCGTCGCGCGCGAAGTTGGCAGCGAAGGACGGCTTGGCGGGCAGGCGCAAGTTCCCGGTGTGGCAGGTACCTGGAAAGACCTCACCGACTCCGTCAACTCCATGGCGAGCAATCTGACTGGCCAGGTGCGTAACATCGCCGAGGTTGCGACGGCGATCGCGAGCGGCGACCTCTCAAAGAAAATTACAGTCAATGTGAGTGGCGAAATCCTGTTGCTCAAAGAAACCATTAACACGATGGTGGACCAACTTAACGCCTTCGCCGGCGAAGTTACGCGCGTCGCCCGCGAAGTGGGCAGCGAGGGTCGCTTGGGAGGCCAAGCCAACGTGCCAGGTGTCGCCGGAACCTGGAAGGATCTCACGGACTCGGTCAATTCGATGGCTGGAAACCTGACCGGACAAGTGCGCAACATTGCGGAAGTCACGACGGCAGTCGCGCGCGGCGATTTGTCCCGCAAGATCACCGTGGACGTGAAGGGGGAAATTCTCGAATTAAAAGATACCATTAACACGATGGTGGACCAGCTGAACGCGTTCGCGGGCGAAGTCACCCGCGTGGCCCGTGAAGTCGGCACGGACGGCAAACTCGGCGGTCAAGCCCAAGTCTCTGGCGTGGCCGGTACTTGGAAAGATTTGACCGACAACGTAAACGTCATGGCTGCCAATCTTACTGAACAGGTGAGAGGTATCGTCAAAGTTGTGACGGCGGTGGCCAACGGTGAGCTGACGAAAAAACTCACCGTGAACGCCAAGGGTGAAGTTGCGGCATTGGCCGAAACCATCAACAACATGACCGATACGCTGGCCACTTTTGCGGATCAGGTGACGACGGTTGCCCGCGAAGTGGGAGTCGAGGGGCGCCTTGGCGGACAAGCTAACGTGCCTGGAGCCGCGGGCACTTGGAAAGATCTTACCGGCAACGTAAACCTGCTTGCAGACAACCTGACCAACCAGGTTCGCGCCATCGCGGAAGTAACAACCGCGGTAACCAAAGGCGATCTCACACGTTCCATTCAGGTGGAGGCAAGCGGAGAAGTAGCCGAACTCAAAGATTACATCAACACCATGATCGACAACTTACGGTTAACGACAGACCGCAACAAAGAACAAGACTGGCTGAAAACCAATCTCGCGCGCTTCACGGGCATGTTACAGGGCCAGCGCGACCTCTCCACCGTAGGGCGCATGCTGTTGTCTGAGCTCGCACCGCTCGTCAACGCCCAACAAGGCGTGATCTATCAAATGGAGACAGACGAATCGGCTGAAATGATGCTTCTGTCGGCTTATGCCGATGATGCACCGAACGGACATGCGCGTCAGTTGCGAGTGGGCGAGGGCCTCGTAGGCCAGTGCGCTGCGGAGAAACGGCGCATGCTCATTACCGAAGTCCCGCCACATGCTGTCCCCATTCGCTCCGGATTATTCAAAGCCGTGCCACTAAACGTGATCGTGCTTCCCGTTCTTTTCGAGGATCGCGTGAAAGCGGTCATCGAACTGGCTTCGTTGAGCACATTTACAGCCTCCCATCTCGCTTTTCTAGAACAGTTGACGGCCAGCATCGGCATCGTGCTCAACAGCATTGAAGCCACGATGCAGACCGAGGGCCTCCTAAAACAATCTCAGCAATTAGCCACCGAACTTCAAACGCAGCAGAAAGAGTTGCAGCAGACCAACGAGCAGCTGGCTCAAAAAGCCCAGCAACTTGCTGAACAAAACGTGGAAGTCGAACGTAAGAACCAGGAGATTGACCAGGCCCGCCGCGCCGTGGAAGAAAAGGCAAAAGAACTGGCTCTCACTTCCAAGTACAAGTCAGAATTCCTTGCCAACATGTCCCATGAGCTGCGAACTCCGCTCAACAGCATTCTCGTTTTGGGCCAGCAGCTTACCGACAATCCTGACGGTAACTTGACCGGCAAACAGGTCGAGTTTGCCCGCACCATTCACGGGGCCGGCACGGACTTGCTGAATCTCATTACCGACATTCTCGATCTCTCCAAGATTGAATCGGGAACCGTTTCCGTTCAGGCGGAAGAAGTTTTCTTTGCGAGTTTGCTGGACATGATGGCTCGTCCTTTCCGCCATGAGGCGGAGAACCGCCGCTTTACATTCGAGTTAACGACGGATCCGCGATTGAGCCGCAGTCTGGTCACCGATGCCAAACGGTTGCAGCAGGTACTCAAGAATCTGCTCTCCAACGCATTCAAATTCACCGAACAAGGCAGTGTCCGGCTCTCTGTGTTCCTGGCCGAGCGCGGCTGGAGTGATGACCATGCCGTTCTTCGAGCGGCACCAGCCGTCATTGCTTTCCAGGTCCAGGACACTGGCATCGGCATTCCACCAGAAAAACAGCGCATCATCTTTGAAGCTTTTCAACAGGCTGACGCAGGCACTAGCCGCAAATATGGCGGCACGGGACTCGGATTGGCCATCAGCCGCGAGCTCGCCAGCTTGCTCGGCGGCGAAATCCAACTACGCAGCGAGTTGGGAAAAGGCAGCACGTTTACGCTCTACCTGCCGCAAAGCTATGTGGGTCCGTCGACGGGCGTCAATGTTTTGGAAATGAGAACGGCTCCCATTCAGGTGCCGCAATTGGTTCCCGCTGTCGCGCCTGAACATCGCGTCGAACCCATTGAAGATGATCGCGCAAACCTGCAGGAAGCCGACACCGTTTTGCTGGTGGTCGAGGATGACCCCCACTATGCCCGCTTGCTCCGAGACTTGGCGCGCGACAAGGGATTCAAGGTTCTAGTTGCCACACGGGGTGCTGAGGCGCTAGCCTTGGCGCGCGAGTTCCATCCCAAGGCCGTTTCCCTCGACGTTTTCCTGCCGGACATGCTGGGTTGGACTGTGCTCAATCACCTGAAGCAGGATCCGTCCATGCGCCACATCCCGGTCCAAATGCTAACCCTGGATGAAGACCGCCAACACGGCCTCTCGCGCGGGGCATTTGCGTTTGTTCAAAAACCTACAACGCCTGATGAACTCCACAACGCGTTTTCACGCATCAAAGAATACGCCTCGCCGCACCTCAAGCGCTTGCTGGTTGTAGAAGACAACCCGGGCGAGCAATTGAGCATTCGCGAATTGCTGGGCCATCACGATATCGAAGTTTCTATTGCGGCGACTGGCGAAGAGGCGCTTGCCGCCATTGCCGAGCAACCTTTTGACTGCATGGTGCTCGACCTCCGTCTTCCCGACATGTCCGGCTTCGATGTCTTGGAGCGTCTGCGCGATATCCCATCACTATGTGACTTGCCCGTTGTTGTATTCACCGGCAAGGATTTGTCACCAGAAGAAGATGCTCGTCTGCACACTTTGGCCCGCAGCGTTGTCGTTAAGGGCGTGGAATCGCCGGAACGGCTGTTGGACGAGACCGCGCTCTTCTTGCATCGCGTCGTTGCCGACCTTCCCGTCGAAAAGCAGCAAATGCTGGACCGCTTGCACCGCTCGGATGACGCCCTCGTAGGCAAGAAGGTTCTCGTTGTGGATGATGACGTCCGGAACATCTTTGCTCTCAGCAGCGTGCTCGAGCGTCGTGGAATGACGGTCCTTACTGCGGGCACGGGCCGCGAAGCGATTGAGACCCTGAGTTCAACTTCTGATGTTGCGATCGTCCTCATGGATATCATGATGCCGGAGATGGATGGGTATGAAACCATGCAGGTCATCCGGCAAAATCCGGCATTCCGGCGCCTTCCGATCATCGCCCTCACGGCAAAGGCAATGAAAGGGGATCGGGAGAAGTGTCTTGAGGCGGGCGCATCGGAATATTTGGCAAAGCCGGTGAATACAGAACAGTTGCTGTCGGGACTTCGGATGTGGCTCCATCGGTAGACTTTATTTTCTGACATCATTGCGATAGTTGCTGATGAGCGCGCGGAAGGGTAAGCTCATCGCCTGCGAGGGCTAGTCAATGGGCGTGCACGAAAAAGTGAACATACTCATGGTGGACGATCAGATTGGCAAGCTACTCAGCTATGAAGTCATTCTTGCTGACCTGGGTGAGAACCTTATCAAAGCCCAGTCGGGGAAGGAGGCTCTCGATCATCTGCTGAAGTCAGATATTGCGGTGATCCTTTTGGACGTCAGCATGCCGGAACTTGACGGTTTTGAGCTTGCGGAAATGATCCGCCAGCATCCACGTTTTCATAGAACACCAATCATTTTCATTTCAGCAGTGCTTTTGACGGACGTGGACCGGCTTAGGGGATACGAACGGGGTGCAGTGGACTACATTTCCGTCCCGGTCATCCCGGAATTGTTGCGAGCAAAGGTCAGTGTTTTTGTCGATCTGCATCGCAAGACGCGGCAATTGGAAACTCTGAACCTCGAGTTGCGCCGTCTTTCCAGCAGTCTCATCGCAGCGCAAGATCAGGAGCGGCGCCGGATTGCCCGAGACCTGCACGATGGTTTGGGCCAAGAGCTCAGCGGTGCAAAGATGATGGTGGATTGCATCCAGATGCAGAATCAATCAGTCGAATTGAAAGAACAGGCTGCAGCCGAGGCCAGCACATTGATCAATCAGGCCATCCAGCAAGTTCGCAGCATCTCGCATCTGCTGCATCCACCCATGCTCGACGAAATCGGCCTTCAGTCCTCCCTTCGATGGTTTTTGGACGGACTGACCAAGCGAAGCGGGCTCGAAACCTCATTGGAAGTACAACCGGAGGACTTTCCTCGCTTCG
>JBARCY010000275.1:0-14118 GCA_049794595.1 Candidatus Acidiferrum sp. | reverse complement strand
ATCGATGACTTGCTGGCGCGCGAGCACCTCTCCCACTATCACCTCGCGCACTCTGCCCACGCCGATCTGTGCCGCAGACTGGGGCGGATTCCGGAGGCCCGTGCTTCGTACGAGAAGGCACTGGCCCTGGCGTCGCAGGAGCCGGAGCGCCGTTTTCTCGCCAGGCGGCTTGCGGAATTAAAATAAAAAATAGTTCGCTTCTGCTGTCGATTTTTTCCCTGCGCGACGACTATAGAATGAACGATGTAGTGTTAAAGGCTGCTGCTGGCCCCAGGACCGCTAGAGTTTGAAGTGCTGTGATGAGTTGGGAAGAGAGAGAAGAGGGCACGATATATCGTGCCCCTACAACTGCAGTGAACTAGGAGAAAGGTATGCCGCAATACTCGGTTGCGATTCATCTGCCGGACGACTTTAAGCCGTCTAGCGTGGACAAAGCGATGGAACGCGATATCGACGCGCTCAATGAGGAGAGGGAGGCTAAGGGTGTAAGGCTCTTCGCTGGGGGGGCTGCGCCCGGCTAGGGAAGCGAAGTCCTTGCGAGGGCAACCCGATACTGGCGTTGGCACGTAAGGGCGCCGTCGTCTGCCGGGCGTCGGGCGAAGTACGCCCGTTTTTTCGGTCGAACATCCCATCGGAATAGTGTTCACCGCGCCTGCCCCAGGCGAGAAAAAACCCATATTCAAGGAGACCGTATGAGAAAGATCAGGATCATGGAACATATCTCGCCGATGTCAGAGAGCGTGGGAAAAAGGGAGGAATCAAATGAGAAAGCTAATCTTCGCAATCAACACGACCCTGGATGGCTGCGTCGACCACACCAAACAATTTGTCGATGAAGAAAAACTTGAATATTTTACTCACCTTACTCGAGAGGTTGACCTGCAGGTCTTTGGGCGTAAAACCTATCAATTGATGGTTCCCTATTGGCCTGAAGTCCTCAAAAACCAGTCTGAGACAAAAGCGGAACACGAATTTGCTCGAGCATTCGACTCCACTAACAAACTTGTTTTTTCACGATCGCTAAACAGCGCTGAAGACAAGAAAACGAGAATCGTTGGCACAAACCTTCACGACGAAATACTTAAATTGAAACAAGAAGAAGGCAAAAACATTTTAGTCGGTGGTGTAGATATTCCTTCACAACTTATAGAGCTTGGCCTGGTTGATGAATATCGCTTTGTCGTTGGGCCAACCCTTGCAGGAGCAGGGAGACGGTTGTTGGAGGGCGTTAGCCTGCCGGAGAAATTGCAATTAAAACTTGTTGAGTCAAAGTTTTTTAAATCAGGATGCGTTGCGCTTCATTACTCGAATCAGTGATAAAAAAAATCTGACACCTGTACTGCTGGCTCCTTACCGGAAGAGAGGAATAATGAAATACATCTGCTTGGGTTACATTGAGCCGGGAAAATTCGAAGGGATGACCGAGGACGAGCGACACGCAGTGCTCGACGACTGCTTCGAGCACAACGACCGTCTGCGCGCCAACGGACATCTCGTTGGCGAAATGGCTCTTCAGCCTCCGGAGACCGCGTTGACCTTGTACTGGAAGAACGGCAAAGTCGCGACGACCGACGGCCCCTATGCGGAAACCAAGGAGCAGCTCGGCGGCATTCAGATCCTTGAGGCGCGAGACCTCAATCACGTCGTTCAGCTTGTCTCACAGCTTCCAGGCTTTAAGTATGGACTTGGACCGATTGAGATACGGCCGGTTGCGGACTTGGACGAAATGCTGAAGGCCAGTGAGCAGCGCCGGCGGCAGAAGACGACACGCTGAAGACGGCCTGACAGAAAGAGGATCGGTTTCGTGGCCTAGCTCGCTTGGCGGCGACAACCCTGCCCGATAATGGCGGCTATCTTTATAGAGGCCGAACGGAAAGTCGTGGAATCTTTTCGGCGGCGCTTCTTACGCCATGCCTCGATACTGCTCGTCGCTGACCTGCTCCAGCCAGACGACCACCTTGCCGTCCTTCTTTTCTTGAATGGCGATGTGCGTCATCGCTGTGGTTGCCGCGGCGCCATGCCAGTGTTTTTCCCCGGGCGAGAACCAAACCACGTCACCGGGCCGGATTTCCTCGATCGGTCCGCCCCAGTGTTGAGCCCGGCCGGACCCGGCCGTGACAATGAGAGTCTGGCCGAGAGGATGTGTGTGCCAGGCAGTCCGCGCGCCCGGCTCAAAAGTTACGCTGGCACCTTGAACAAATGCCGGATCGGGCGCCTGAAATAGCGGATCGATTCGCACTGTGCCGGTGAACCAATCCGATGGCCCTTTCGCAGAAGCTTGCGAGCCTACTCTTTTGATCTCCATATATCGTATTCCTCACTTGGTGTTTGTCTTTGTGGTTACGCGATTCACTCCGATTTGAGAGAAGCCATATCGATCGAGAAGCGGTACTTCACATCGGCCTTCAGTAATCTTTCGTAGGCTTCATTCACCTTCTGGATAGGGATCACCTCAACATCCGAAGTGATATTGTGCTTCCCGCAGAAATCCAGCATCTCCTGAGTTTCAGCGATGCCGCCGATAGGCGAACCTGAAAAACTGCGGCGACCCATGATCAGTCCGAACACCGAAACGGACAGAGGTTTCTCGGGTGCGCCAACCATAACGATGTTGCCATCTCGCCGTAGCAGATTGATGTAAGCGTTTATGTCGTGATCGGCGGAGACAGCGTCGAGAATGAAGTCGAAGCTGCGCTCGTGCTTTTGCATTTCGTCCGCATTTTTCGAGAGGATGACCTCATCTGCGCCCAGGCGTAGTGCATCATCCTTCTTCTTCGGTGAAGTCGTGAACACAACAACGTGGGCCCCGAGCGCGTGCGCAAATTTCACCCCCATGTGGCCCAGCCCGCCGAGACCGACGATGCCAGCCTTTTTGCCCTTGCCAACGCTCCAGTGGTGCATCGGCGAGTACGTCGTTATCCCAGCGCAAAGTAATGGCGCGGCTCCGGCTAGATTCAGGTTCGACGGCACGTGCAACACAAACCGCTCGTCGACAACGATGCTGTCCGAGTAGCCACCGTAAGTCACACCTCCCAGATGCTTATCGGGAAAATTGTAAGTTAACGTGAAATTCGGACAGAACTGCTCCATGCCTGCTTGGCACTCCGGGCAGGTGCGGTCCGAGTCCACCATACAGCCCACAGCGGCAAGATCACCGCGCTTGAATTTGTTTACTGCGGAGCCGACTTTCGTGACTCGGCCGACAATTTCGTGTCCCGGGACGCAGGGGTAGACGGTGGGCATCACGCCGCTCCACTCGTTGCGGACCTGGTGCAGATCGGAGTGGCAGATGCCGCAAAACAGGATTTCGATTTGCACGTCATGTTCCGCCGGATCGCGCCGCGGGATTGCGGTGGGAGCGAGCGGTGAGGTTGCACTACCAGCGGAATAGGCTTTTGTTTTGTACATGAATTCTCCTAATTTTGTGGCACTTGTTTCGGTTTGAGATTTAGTCTGGGTAAGCCGCTCAGCGGCCAACCATTTTTTGCAGCTCTTCAGGGTAGCGAGCGCCTTGCACCGCAATCTTTGAGGCTGCGGTCTCCAGTCCGCGGAGATCTTCGGGCGAAAGCTCGACGTTAACGGCTGCGAGGTTTTCTTCGAGCCGATGCAGCTTGGTCGTGCCCGGGATCGGCACCATCCACGGTTTCTGCGCAAGCACCCAAGCGAGTGCGATCTGGGCAGGTGTCGCTTTCTTCTGTTGCGCGAATCTGCCAACCAGATCCACCATTGCTTGATTCACTCTCCTGTTCTCCGGGGAAAAGCGAGGCACGATATTGCGGAAATCATTTTTGTCGAACGTCGTGTTCACGTCGATCTTCCCCGTGAGGAAGCCTTTCCCCAGCGGACTAAAGGGCACGAACCCAATTCCGAGCTCTTCCAGCGTCGGGATCACCTCGGCTTCAGGTTCTCTCCACCACAGCGAATATTCACTTTGCAGGGCAGTCACAGGTTGAACCGCGTGCGCGCGGCGGATCGTTTGCACCCCCGCTTCCGAAAGTCCAAAGTGTTTCACCTTGCCCTGCTGAATTAATTCCTTCACCGCTCCCGCAACGTCTTCGATGGGGACGTTCGGATCGACGCGGTGCTGATAGAACAAATCGATGGCATCCGTCTTGAGGCGCTTCAGCGATGCCTCGGCGACGTCCTTGATGTGCGCAGGCCGACTATCCAGCCCGGCCATCTTGCCGGTGGCGGGATCGAGTTTGAACCCGAACTTCGTGGCAATCGCCACTTGCTCACGGAAGGGAGCGAGGGCTTCACCGACGAGTTCTTCGTTTGTGAACGGGCCGTAGACCTCCGCGGTATCGAAGAATGTGACTCCGCGTTCGACTGCCGCTCGAATCAGCGCGATCCCATCCTTCTTGTCCACGGCAGGCCCGAAGCCGAAGCTCAGTCCCATGCAGCCCAGTCCAAGAGCCGAAACTTCCAAGTTGCTTTTTCCAAGTTTGCGCGTTTGCATTGCTTCTCCTTACGAACCGTTTCTCTCAACCAGAGAGTAGAACTAAACGCTGGGGAAGCGGTAGCCCGATCCTTCCGATTTATTGCCTATTCCTCTCGGTACGTGAGAAACCATTGGCGCACAGAGTGCTGAACAGCTATCTTTAACGAAGGAAAAGGAAGCCTCTTTCAATGAAAAATACCAGCAAGAATGCCTCTTCGCTATCAAACCAGGCTCGCGAATTGCGCATGGAACTGGCTCGCAAGATTGCTTCGTTTATGGGCTCCGAAGAGAATCGGGCAACGGGTATTCCCGGCGTTTCGCTGCATCGGCGGACCGCGCCGACCGCGCCGTGTTCCATGACTTACCAGCCTGGGGTGACGGTAATGGCTCAGGGCCAAAAGCGGGTGGACCTCGGAGGAACCACTTTTTTCTACGGGGAGTCGCGATACCTGCTGACTTCCGTCGATTTGCCCATCGTTAGTCGGATCGTTGAGGCCAGCGAAGTGAAACCTTGTCTTGCCATGTCTCTAAGATTGGAGATGCCTGTCGTTCGCGAACTTCTAAGCAGGGAAGAGATTCAGGTGAGTCCGCCGCCCTCGGACAGTCATGCGATGGTGACGGGCGAAGTGACAGAAGCATTTCTCAGCGCATGTTGCAGACTTATGGATCTGCTCAAGTCGCCGCAGGACATTCCCTTTCTAAGCGGCTTGATTCAACGCGAGATCATTTACCGAATTCTTCGCGGGCCGGAGGGGGTGCGTCTTCGGGCGATTGCAACCTTGGGAGACCAGAGCCACCGCACGGCAAAGGCAATTGCATGGATCAGGGAAAACTACGCCAAGCCGCTGCGCGTGGAAGATCTTGCGCAGACCGCAGGCATGGGCGTCTCCACGTTGCACCATCATTTCCGCGCGCTGACCGCCATGAGTCCTCTTCAGTATCAGAAGCAGCTTCGCTTGCAGGCAGCGCGGGGACGCATGCTCGTCGATGGTCTGGATGCCGCAAGTGCGGCTTTCGAGGTCGGATACGAGAGCGCTAGCCAATTTAATCGCGAATACAGCCGCCTCTTCGGCCAGCCGCCGAAGCGGGATATTCAGGGCCTCCGTTCGCCGGGCGCGCTACCCCTGGAGTCAGTCAGCAATCGGCAGGACGCAATCTTATCGCGCTAGAATTCCCGATTAGGCTTTGGATTGGAGCTTCCGGGCCCTCACCCCGTAGACGTGTGTTGCGACAGGTTAGCGGCCGGCGGGAACTGTTTCGGCGGTCTTGCGGGGATACTTTTTCGCGATGTAGTTGTCGACGAGCGCCTGAAACGCCACGGCTAGTTCGTCGTAATTTCCTTCGAGCGTCACATCTTTTTTTCCATCGATATAGATTGGGCAGCGTGGCGCTTCGCCGGTTCCGGGGAGGCTAATGCCGATATTCGCGGCTTTGGATTCGCCGGGACCGTTGACGATGCAGCCCATCACGGCGAGCGTCATGGTTTCGACGCCTTCGTATTGTGTTTTCCAGGTGGGCATGCTTTCGCGAATGTAGGCCTGAACGCGTTCAGCCAGCTCTTGAAAAGTGGTGCTGGTGGTGCGGCCGCAGCCGGGGCAGGCGGTTACACTCGGTGAAAACGAACGGAGGCCGAGAGCTTGCAGGAGTTCGCAGGCGGCATAAACTTCTTCGCGACGGTCGCCGCCGGGCTTGGGCGTCAGAGAGATGCGAATCGTGTCGCCAATTCCTTCGTAGAGCAAAACGCCAAGGGAAGCGGCGGACCAGATTTGGCCCTTCATGCCCATGCCGGCTTCGGTGAGGCCGAGATGCAGAGGCTGCTCGGTTTTGCTGGAGAGATCGCGATAGACGGTAATCAAATCACGCGGGCGGGAGGTTTTGCACGAAATGATGATTTGGTCGTGGCGGAGTCCGCATTCGAGCGCTAATTCCGTCGATTGCAGCGCGGAGAGGACCATGCAGTCGTTGATGATTTCTTCGGACTCTTTGCCGAGATTTTTGTCGGTGTTCTCCTGCATCTTGTGCATGACGAGTTCTTGGTTCAAGGAGCCGCCGTTCACGCCGATGCGCACGGGTTTTCCGTTGTCGCGCGCGATTTTGCAAATGGTGGAAAACTGTTCGTCACGCCGCTGGCCAGCGCCCACGTTGCCGGGATTGATGCGGTACTTGTCCAGCGCCTTCGCGCACTCTGGATACTTCGTGAGAAGGACGTGGCCGTTGTAATGAAAATCGCCGATGATGGGCGCGTTGCAGCCGGCATCGAGCAAGCGCTGCTTGATTTCCGGCACGGCCGCCGCAGCTTCCGGAACATTTACCGTCCAGCGCACAATCTCGGAGCCAGCTTCCGCCAGCTCGACGGTTTGCTTGAACGTTGAAGCTACGTCGGCGGTATCCGTGTTCGTCATCGACTGCACGACGATCGGCGCGCCTCCGCCCACGAGGACGTGGCCAACGCGCACGCTGTACGTCTTGCGCCGGGGACGGCCAGCCGCGGCTGAGTCCGTTCCTTTGATCTGGGTGAGCATGGCCCTCTATTTTAGCCTGACTTCCCTTTGAATACGAACTGCCTCACACAGAGCCCGGAGAGCTACCAGTCAACCGGGAGACGTCTACATCCTGAGCAGAAGTGCGAGACGCTCGCAAGTTACAGAGGGAGCAGTCGTCCGTGGTGCAACATACGCTTCAATTTCTTGCTCGAACGAATCAGTCGTTGACACATGTTCGCCTTTTGTTGTAAGGATTGGCTCATCTTTAGTGGGGGGCCCGTGGGTGGTGAGCCGTCTTTTTTCGTCTTCGGCGTCTATTTCTATTCTCGTTTCGGTTCGGGTGAGTTCTTTTCTGTCTAGATAATCGAGCGAGATTGTCGTTGGACGGGAGTTGCCGCGCGTAGTTGCCACGACGTGTTCCTGCTGCATTTGTTCTGCGGATGCTCAATCCACTAAAGCGGGGGGGGATATGAAGCCGTTAGTACGAACGATCTTTTCTGCATTTCTGCTTATTGGGGTGTTCGCGCTTGCAGTATCAGCCGGGGCGCAAACCTCTACAACGGGAACTGTTTTAGGAACGGTCGCTGATCAGAGCGGAGCAGCGATCTCCGGCGCAACCGTGATCCTTCGGAACACGGCGACCAATAACCAATCGACGCAGACCTCGAATGCCGCCGGCCAATATACATTTGTAAACGTTGCTCCTGGCTCTTATGAAGTAACGGTCAAAAAAGACGGATTCCGAACTTCCAACGTTACCGCTCTGAGTGTGGACGTCGCGAAGAGTTATACGGTCGACGTGAAACTTGAGATCGGACAAGTGACCGAGTCCGTCACGGTTTCCACGGAGGCGCGCGTGGAACTCCAGACCACCGACGCTCAGGTGGGTGACGTGATTGGTGGAACCACGCTTTCACGGTTGCCGACGCTGACGCGCGATGCCTCGGAGCTGCTGACTCTCCAGCCGGCAACCACTCCTTACGACACTCCGGCGAACGGCGGATTTGGAAACATGGGCGGCACCGTAGCCGGCGCCCGCAGCGACCAAAACTCGATCACCATGGATGGCATCGACATTACGGACAATACCGTTGGCGGCGGAGCAACGGCGACAAACTTCATCCCCACCGGTGTAGAAAGCCTGGAAGAGTTCCGCGTGGGTGTGTCCAACGCCAATACGGACTTTAGCCGTTCGTCCGGCGGCAACATTACTCTAATCAGCAAAAGCGGCACAAACAGTATTCATGGAGACGGTTATTGGTTCCACCAAAGCGATGGCTACAATGCGAATTCGTGGGACTTGAACCATACTCCGGATGCCGCAACCGGTCAGCCATTCACGTACAAAACCCCTTTCAAGGACAACCGGGGAGGCGTAAGCGTTGGCGGTCCTCTCATCAAGAACAAGACATTTTTCTTCAGCAACTATGAAGTCCGTCGATTCCCCTCATCATCTCAGGTAAGCCACATCGTGCCCACGCAGAGTCTCCGAGACGGTATTTTGTCGTTCGTTGATGCCACAGGCGTGGTCAGACAATATAATTTGGCTTCCTCTGACCTGTGCGGGGCCGCTGGAAACCTTCCGTGCGATCCGCGCGGCATCGGCATCAGCCCCACTATTCAGGCACTTTATAATCTCAATCCCACGGGGAATGATCCCAGCTTGCCGGGAGTGGATGGGAACAACACGACAGGATTTGTCGCCAATGCCTCGACCCCCGTCAAGGACGATTACGTCACTTTCCGTTTGGACCAGAATATCGGGGACAAGGCGCATTTCTTCGGACGTTATCTTTACTCCCGGGCGCTTAATGTCACTCCCACCCAGATCGACACACTCAACAGCCAAACTATTGCCACGACTGGAAACGATACTCGCGGTGACGGTGCCATCGGGGCGCTCGACTATGCCTTTAACTCGTTTACCAGCAACGTTGTTCGCTTCGGATGGATTCGCAGCCGCGTTTTCCTTCCTGGTTTGTCTCCTAGCGCTTCGGCTACTACCTTGGCTCTTCCTGGTACCAATACTTCGGCGGGCTACATCGCGCTTGCCCCTGGACTTGCCCAAACTGGACTCATCGATGTTCCCATTGACGTCGATACGCAGCGTGCCCGCACGCAGGGCAACTTCCAAAGAAACAAACAACTGGTAGACAACCTCACCCACATTCATGGCTCGCACACCATCTCCGTGGGCGGAGACATTCGATGGTTGCCTCTCATCGCTCAGCGTAACGATAAGGTCGTTGGCTCTCTCGCTTCTCTTGTGGCGACGGAAGATGCCAACGTTCCGGGCACCACGATGGACGTTACACAAGCGGACATGCCCCCGCCATGCAGTGGCACTGTGACTACGTTTTGCCTGATGCCCACCGATGTGCTGCGCTGGCAGCGTTTGTACGCCGCAACTCTGGGCATCGTGGATAACGTGAACGTTCTCGGAGTTCGTGACGGCAGCCTCACTCCGCAACCGTTTGGCACGCCGCTGATCGCCAACACCACGCAGCGAGCCTACGATTCCTACGTTCAAGATTCATGGCGTATAAAGCAGACTCTAACGCTCAATCTCGGCCTCGGATACGGCTGGCAAACGCCGCCGTCAGAACTGCACGGCCAGCAAACGTTTGAGATCGATGACAGTACCGGACAAATCCTCACGGCGGCGGGCTACATTCAGGCTAAAGATCAGGCTGCGGCAAACGGTCAGATCTACAATCCTACGATCGGTTACCTGCCCATCAAAAGTTCTGGGCGCAGCGCCATTTGGAATACAGACTACGGTGACATCGCCCCGCGTGTCGCAATTGCTTGGAATCCTTCCTACGCCGACGGCAAGCGCGGAAAGCTTTTCGGCCAAGGTAAGACCGTCATCCGCGCCGGCTTCGGCATTTATTATGATCGCATCAACAATGTCCAAAGCGTGGAAATCCCTCAGCTTGGCGTCGGATTCGCCGAAACCTTGGTCGATTCCCAGCCCCCTTGCAACCTTAACGGCAGTGCCGCTGGTGCCAACTGTAACGCTGCCGCGGGCGCCTCAAATGTCGGCTTGTCCGGATTTCGTGTTGGAGTGGATGGCGACCTTCCAGTACCCGCATTTCCTGCCGTTGCCTCCCCAATCGTACCGGCTCTTGGCGGAGAGACTCTTTCCTTCGCTGTGGATCCAAACTTCAAGGTGGGGCGGAGCTATAGCACTGACCTCACCATCCAGCGCGAGTTACCGGGAAATATGCTGCTGGAGCTTGGATACATAAGCCGCATCGCTCGCGATCTTCCGAACAGCGTTGATTTCGACTCCTCGCCCTATATGTTTGTCGATAAAAGCTCCGGGCAGACCTTTGCTCAAGCCTTTGACACCGTGGCCCACGAACTTGCAGCAGGTCAGCCAGTGACCGACCAGCCTTGGTTCAACGATCAGCTGGCGGGCCTTAATGCTGGCATAGCCGGCGTCACCACTTGCACCACTCCTACGAGTTGCCTAGTCGCGCAAGCTGCTTCGGGATTTCTTGGCCAGTCCGTCACAAGCGTTTTCGCTGCCATCGATGGCGACCGGCAATCCCTCGGCATGCCCACATTCAATAACCACCAGATCGATTTTGCACTCTTCATGCGTACGCACAACGATCTTTCCAACTACAACGCGGCCACGATTACCCTGCGCAAACGGCCATCCCACGGTTTGCAGTTTGACATGAACTATACTTTTTCGAAGTCGCTCGATCAGGTGGGGACGGTGCAGAACAATGCTGGCACGTACGCCACCAGCTTCGATCCTAACTTTCAATATGGTCCCTCGCTCTTCGACCATACCCACATCTTCAACGCTATCTTTAATTATGACCTTCCAGGTGGCCACGGCCATAAATTCAGTTTTGGCAACAACATTGCCGACAAATTCATCAGCGGCTGGTACGTCTCCGGCGTGTTCCGGGCGGCCAGCGGTCCTCCGCTCACGGTCACAGATGGCGACCTCGGCGGCGGTTTCTTTGGAAATTCCCTGAACGCCATTCCGACCGTTGGTGTTGGAACGATCGGGACGGGGGTACATGGTTCCGTCTGCAGCGCTGGCGGATTCGGCTCGAACGGAGATGGACCCAACTGCACAGGCGCTCCCCAGGGTACGGGGTTGAACCTCTTCGCCAACCCGGGGGCCGTTGCCGCCGATTTCCGCCCTGTCGATATCAGTACCGACGGGCGAGATGGAACGGGTAACCCGCTTCGCGGAATGGGATTCTGGAACCTGGACTCGCGGCTTGGAAAGACAACTTCCTTCCACGAGCGTTACAAGCTTGAATTCTCAGCAGATTTCTTTAACGTTTTCAACCACGTCAATTTCTTCCAGCCGTCCATGAATCTTCAGAATCCGGCGACCTTCGGCGTCATCAGCCAGGAACTGATTCCCGCCGATCGCACGCAGGGCAGCCGCTGGATTCAGCTCGGTCTGCGCTTCAGCTTCTAAACATTCCTGGCAGTTTCCACCCAGAGAAAAAGAGAGGCTGAAAAGCCTCTCTTTTCTCGAAGCTCGGCCGTACTCCGTTCGCGCACCTGCGCTTTGTGAGCTCCAGCGCTGGGGGGCCGGGGAGCTAAGAACCGGCGGCTTGTGAGGCGACAGGGCCGCGAAGGCCGAGGGCGTCGGCTTGCTCGCGCATGGCGGCGATGCAAAAGCCGATGTGCTCTTCGAGCGGGATGCCGAGTTCTTCCGCGCCTTTGCGGACGTCCTCGCGGCTGACGCCTTTGGCGAAGGCTTTATCTTTCAAGCGGCGCTTTACGGAGTCCACCTCCAGATCGAGGATGCTTTTTGACGGGCGGACGTACGAGCAGGCGGCGAGGAAGCCGGCGAGTTCGTCGCAAGCAAAAAGCGTGTGCTCGAGGGGCGACTGGCGCGCGACGCCGGAATAATCGGCGTGCGAAAGGATGGCGCGGATGATTTCGTCGGAGTAACCGCGCTCGCGCAGAATTTTCGCGCCCTCCGCGGGATGCTCCTTGTCGGGAGAGTGTTCGTTGTTGGGCCAGCGCTCGTAATCGAAATCGTGTAGAAGCGCGGCGATGCCCCACAGCTCTTCATCGGCGCCTTGCTTGCGCGCATAGCCGCGGACGCAGGCTTCGACGGCGAGCATGTGCTTGCGCAGGCTCTCCGATTCGGTGAATTCGCAGAGCAATTTCCAGGCTTCGTCGCGTGTGGGCATGCGTTTCTCCAGGTGAAGAAAGGATAGTGTAGCGCAGTAGGAACGAGCTCGACAGTCCCGGCAAGGAATGCGTCTTGGATTGACGATGGAGAGCGGAGAAGCGCAGATGAATCCAAGAATGAAGCGCCAACTCGCGTCGTCGTGAAGAAAAAGCTTTGGGGGATTCTTGACTGTGCGGCGAAATCCCTCTGCTGCGCGCAGGTTTAGCGACACTCAATCCCCCCGCCGGATGGCGAGAGCGCCTGGGTCATCACCACGCTCGGGGCAAACAACCACCTGCGTTACGTCGCGAACTACCTTTGGGCATCCTCGTATTTTTTCAGGCGCTCGCCGATTTTGCAAGGGGGCGTGCCGTTTTGGACTCCCAGGCTTTGCGGAGGCCCTCGCGCTGTTTTAGGACGAAGGATTTGGCTTCGTCTATATTGGCGTAAACCCGGGTGCCTTTGATGGTGTTGCAGGGCGAGCAGCACGCGACCAGGTTGGCGGGATCCTTCTTGCCCTTGCGTGCGCGAGGACGAACAAAATCGACGCGCATGACGAGAGCGTTTTCAAAGCTTGCGCGGCCGTCGAGACCGCAGTACTGACAACGATAATCATCGCGTTCGAGAATCTTTAGACCTTCTTGCATGGAGACCGGAGACTCGACCAGGGAAAGTGTTGCAAGGCTTAATGGCATGGATACCTCCAGAGTGGAAATCATCGGGGGCAGAGGGGGGAGCTTGCGACTTCCACTTTCTAGAAACAAGACAGTAGGACAGTGAAAGTGCGGTGTCAAGAGTTGAGCAGGCGCGGAGAGCGATGCAGAGAAGGAGAGGACACCGCGATTGTGGAAGCCGGGGAGCGATACAATCGCGATTCGATGCATGCGTGGTTCAATACTGGCTGGGTAGAGAAGCGAAAACCATGCGGCAGCCAGTTGACCGATGCGGATTTGCTGGAGCGGAAGAAAATCAGAGAGCGGAGAAGAAGATGGAAGAAAACGCGGTTGGGATCCCGCGGAAGATTGTTGGTTTTCATCAGGATGAGCTGAAGGATTGGGTTGCGGACTTGGAGTGCGGGCATCAGCAGCATGTGCGGCACGATCCACCGTGGATGAACCGGGTTTGGGTGACGACGGATGAGGGACGCAAGAAACATCTTGGGAATGAATTGATTTGTTTGGCGTGCGGGAACGGCGCTATGGAAGACGGTGTCCACATCGGGGGTGTATAGGAAAAGGTAGGCGGAGGGAATTGCGCCGGGATGACGTGGTATGTTGCGTGGCGAGCACCGGGACATGCGCCGCGCGAACTTAGTTGCAGGATGGAAGCGATGAGATACGACTTTCTTGTGGAAACGTATGAAACCGAACGGGTGAAAGTGGTGAGCGTGTGGAGCGAGTTTCGCGATGAAGAGCTGGAGTTTCGACCGAACGCGAAGGATCGGCGGGGCCGGAGCGTGCACGAACAAATGGTGCATCAATGTGCGAGCGAGGATTTGTGGTTCCGCGGCATGTTGGGAATCGAGACGGGAGCGCCGCCCTTGCCGGCGCGGGAGACGCGCCTCGAATTCATCAAGCGCTATACGGAATTCAGTGCGAAGCGGCTGGAGGCGTTGCGCGCCAAAGACGAAGCGTGGTTCGAGGGCGAAACGAAGTTTTTTGACGTGGCGCGATCACGCGCGTGGGTGCTGACACGGCGAATTGCTCACACCGCGCATCATCGCGGCCAGCAGATGGCCATGCTGAGAATGCTGGCACGCGATCTGCATAGCAATTACGGGCCGACGGCGGATACCGGCGGCCTGATGCAGAATCATGCGCCGACGATTTACGCTTATCCGAGCCTCGAGGCGCTGCTACAAAGCGAGGCGAACGACGGGCACAAGAGCGCGTTGCCGGGCGGCGGGGGAAAGCCGGTGACGGAGCGCCCCTGGAAGATTTGAAGGGAAGCGAGGCGCTCCTAGCTGGCGATTTTGCTATGGCCGTGTGATGACGCCGCAGGCGATGCGCGTGGGGGCGGCGGATCCGCCG
>JBARCY010000274.1:0-2807 GCA_049794595.1 Candidatus Acidiferrum sp. | reverse complement strand
TTGCGGAAAGGGCCAGCCGCAAAGGCGAAAAGATAAGTGCTGATGGGGCGAGTTTCGGAAAAAATCGTGAGGCGCTGGCCGGAAGCGCCCGCAGGTGATTGAGATTCGATCGGCGTGTTGGAAATGACGGTCCAGTTTTCGGGGGCCGCGAGCTCAAGATGGAAGCGGGCCTTGAGATCGGGCTGATCGAAACAGGGGAAAGCCATTTCGGCGTCCATGGGGACGAAAAGCGTGTAGAGATATTCGGTGTTGTCGTCCTTGTCTTCGAAACGCGTGATGGCTTTACCAGCGGTGGCGACGGGGGCGGTGAAATCAATGACGACGGAGTTTTCACCAGCGAGGATGGCCCTGGCGGGGAGTTCGATGTGGCCGTTCTCGATGTCTGCGGGGATGAGGATGTTGTTGACGGTGAGTTTTGTCACGGGGCCTTCGCGAAAATCGAGGAGAACGGCAGCGGAAGAGTTGGAATGAAACTGAAGATCTTCGTGGCCAGAGGTTGAAGACGCGTGCGGTGTGAGTTTGAAGTGGAGGTGATAGCGGATATCGGACAGTTGCGCGGCGCGCTGGCGGGCGAGCTCGCGCGGAATGCCGTTGGGCGGCGGCGCGGCGAGCAAATTGCCAGCGGTCGAGAGTGCGAAGAACGCGATGAGCAGGCGCATCAGCGGAAGAAATTTACACGATTGGCGGGCGGGAGCGATATGGTGATTTTTTCCGCGAAGCTCGCGACGTGTCTCGCAGAGCGGAGTATGATGCTACGCGGACGCGGCTCAGCAATGCGGTTTACCCGTCCGGTGATGGCGGCGGGTGAAAATTCTTCGATCCTCCAGGGGCACTCATGAAGAAATTTAGTTTAGTTTTCCTGCTTGCGTTGTCGGCATGTCCGTTTGGCTCGCAAGCCGCGGCAGTTCGAAACAACCCCGGCTTTTCGGCGGCGGCAGCCCAAAAGGCGCAGAGCGCGGAGGAATCGCGGTGGGCCCGCGAAGCGGCGAGCGTCACGATTATTCGTGACGACTGGGGAATCGCGCACGTTCACGGTAAGACAGATGCCGACGCGGTGTTCGGCATGATTTATGCCCAGGCGGAAGACGATTTCAACCGCGTCGAAACGAATTATATCAATGCGATGGGGCGGCTGGCGGAGGCCGAGGGCGAAAGTAAAATTTACCAGGATCTACGGATGAAGCTGTTTATCGATCCCGTCGAGCTGAAGAAGGAATATACGGCGAGCCCGGAGTGGCTGAAAAAATTGATGGATGCTTGGGCGGATGGATTGAACTACTACCTCTTGAAGCATCCCGAGGTGAAACCGCGAGTGATCCAGCGGTTCGAACCGTGGATGGCTCTGAGCTTTTCGGAAGGCAGCATCGGCGGCGACATTGAGCGAGTGGACCTGGCGCAGCTCGAAGCGTTTTATGGAAAAACTCCCGTGAGTGCGGGAGCTCCGGCGGAGGACGACGAGACCGAGGAGCCGAGCGGTTCGAACGGGATGGCCATTGCGCCATCGAACACCGCGGACCACCACGCGCTCCTGCTGATCAATCCACACACCTCTTTTTTCTTTCGTTCTGAATTGCAGATGACGAGCGATGAGGACGTAGATGCGTACGGCGCAGTGACTTGGGGACAGTTTTTTGTATACCAGGGATTTAACACCAGAGCGGGGTGGATGCACACGTCGAGCGGAGTGAACGCCATCACGTGGTATCTCGAAACCGTCGAAAAGAAGGGAGACAAGTTTTTCTACAGGTACGGCAAAGAGGAGCGGCCGCTGCTAGCGAAAGAGATCACGGTCCCCTACAAGACCGCAAGCGGAATGGCTGAGAAAAAGTTCACGGTCTACCGGACGCATCACGGGCCGATCATCGGAGAGCAGGACGGGAAGTGGGTGAGCATCCGGCTGATGGAGGAGCACGTGAAGGCGCTGACGCAGTCGTATACGCGGACGAAGGCGAAAGATTATAAGTCGTTCCGCCAAACGATGGAGTTGCATACGAATTCCTCGAACAACACGATTTTTGCCGATGCCGACGGAGACATCGCGTATTTTCATGGAAATTTTATTCCGAGGCGCGATACCCATTTTGATTGGACGAAGCCAGTAGATGGAAGCAATCCGGCGACGGAGTGGCACGGGCTGCTTTCGACTGATGAAACGCCGCATCTGCTGAATCCCAAGAACGGATGGCTTTACAACTCGAACAATTGGCCCTGGTCGGCGGCGGGGGCGAGCAGTCCGAAGAAGGAAGATTTTCCGGTTTATGTGGAGACGGGTGGAGAAACGGCGCGCGGGCTTCACGCGATCCGTGTGTTGCAGGATAAAAACGATTTCACGGTCGACTCGTTGATTGCTGCGGCGTACGACAGCTATTTGACGTGGTTCGAGAAGCCCATTCCATGTTTGCTGAAGGCTTGGGATGATGCGCCGGCCGGTGATGCGCTGAAAGCAAAGCTTGCGGAGCAGATTGGCGCGTTGCGCGGATGGGATCTGCGGTGGGGAGTCGCGTCGGTGCCGACGTCGCTGGCTGTCTTTTGGGGGGAGGAAATTCGTAAACGCGTTGGTGGCGAAGCGAGAAAGGAGGGCGCCTACCTCAGCGACTACATTTGCGCGAAAGTGCCTCCGGAAGTGCTGCTGCAATCGCTGTCGGATGCATCAGACAGGCTTGCGGCGGATTTCGGAACTTGGAAAACGCCGTGGGGCGACATCAACCGATTTCAGCGATTGACCGGAGACATCGTTCAACCCTTTAGCGATGCTGGGCCAAGTATTCCGGTGGGATTCACTTCGTCGGTCTGGGGATCATTGGCGT
>JBARCY010000273.1:0-4069 GCA_049794595.1 Candidatus Acidiferrum sp. | reverse complement strand
TTCGACCGCCAGCGCGATATTGCCGATCGCCCCGCGCTCGAAAAAGAAAAGAAAGAGCTGATGGAAAAGGAAAAGAAGGCTGACGAGAAAAAAGCCGGTGAAAAGAAACCAGGCGAAGGAAAACCCGGCGTAGAAAAGCCGCAGGATAAGCCTAAGCCGCCGCAAGCTGCAGCCGTTTCCGGAGGTGCTCTGTGAACCGCGCTAAAGTGGCGTTTTGCCTCGCAGCTTCTCTCGCGGCCGTCTGCTGTTTTTCACCAGTTTCCCACGCACAGTCGGAGCCGCCGTCCTCCTACGCTCTAACGCACGCAAAAATCTTCACGCTCGCAGGCGCTCCGATCGAGGATGGCACGCTCGTCATTAAAGACGGCAAAATCGCGGCCGTCGGCGCCAGCGTGGAAATCCCCAAAGACGCGGAAGTCATCGACGTAAGAGGTCTGCAAGTCTATCCCGGCCTTTTCGATCCCATCACGCAAATGGGCCTCAGCGAAATTTCTGCCGTGAGCGCCACCGTGGATACCACCGAAACGGGCGAGTATAACCCCGATGTTGTGGCGGCCACCGCCATCTCTCCGTCCAGCGAGCACATTCCCGTCACGCGCGCTTCGGGCATCACCGAAGTCCTCGCCGTCCCTGATAGCGGCGGCTTCGATTCCCGCGGTGGAGGTGGCGTCATCGGTGGCCAAGCCTCCGCAATTCATCTCGCCGGTTGGACGATCAATGACATGCTCATCAAAAAGAGCGTGGCCATGGTCATCGTCTGGCCTGAGATTGAAACACAGTCGTTCGATTTCGCTACGTTCACGCGCAAAGAGAAACCCTTCAACGAAGCCAAGCAGGAGCAAGAAAAGCAGGTGAATGCGCTATCCGATTATCTGGACAGCGCCCGTCATTACGCTCAAGCCATGGGACACGGCGGCCCGGCCGATTATAAGCGCGACCTGAAGCTCGAGGCCCTCGCTCCGGTTGTTCGCGGCCAGTTGCCCGTGCTCGTTTTCGCCGACCGCGCCCGCGACATCCGCAGCGCCGTCGAATTCTGCGATAAGCAAAAACTCAAAATGGTTCTCGCTGGAGGAATGGAAGCCTATAAGGAGAAGGACCTCCTTCGCTCCAAGGGCATCCCGGTAATCCTCCGCCCAACCCTGACTTCTCCCCTCAATGAGGACGATCCCTACGACCGGCTGCTCACCCAGCCCGCGGAACTCGTTGCGGCCGGTGTGAAAATTGCTTTCGGTAGCTTTGACAATTCTTTCGCGCGGCGCCTCGGCCAGCAAGCCGCGAACGCGGTTGCCTACGGATTGCCGTATGACGAAGCTCTGAAAGCCGTCACCATCTATCCCGCTCAAATTTTTGGAGTATCCGATCAAGTCGGCACGCTCGAAACCGGCAAAGTCGCCAACGTAATCGTCACCAACGGCGACCCGCTCGAATTAACGACGGAAGTGAAGTACCTCTTCATCAAGGGCCAGCGCACTTCTCTCGACAACAGACACCTGCGCCTCTATGAAAAGTATTTGAACCGGCCAAAAGCCACCGCCGCCAACTGAGTCAAAGCCGCGCGTTTTACCGCCGCCGCCGCCGCATACTTAAGCCGTTTGTAGGGGCGGGGCTTGCCCCGCCCCGCCCTTCCGCCGCTGGTAACGATTGCCGATAGTATCCGTCTGAAGGATGAGGTAGATTCGCGCCTCGAGGGAATCCGTGTTCAGACTCGTGCAAGATGTTCGGTACGCCTTCCGTCTCCTCGCAAAAAGCCCCGGTTTTACGGCGATTGCCATCCTTACGCTGGCGCTTGGCATCGGCGCGAACACCGCCATCTTCAGCGTCGTAAACGGCGTGCTGCTTCGCCCGCTTCCTTTTCACGACCCATCCCGGCTCGTCTTGATCGCGGAAAAGAGTTCTTTCCCCGTGATCAGCACCTCCTATGAAAATTATCTGGACTGGCGCGATCAGAGCCACTCCTTCGAATCCATGGAAGCGACGCGCGGAGGGGCCATCACGTTGACGGGCGCGGGAGAACCCGAGCGCCTGAACGTTCGCATGGCCACGGCTGGTCTTTTTCCCATGCTCGGGATTAACGCCCTCGTCGGCCGGACTTTTCTCGCGGAGGAAGATCGCGCCGGAGGTCCGCCAGTCGCCTTGCTCAGCTATGGTTTGTGGCAACGGCGCTTCGGCGGCTCGCAAAACATTATCGGAAAGCCTATTAACCTGGATTCCCAGCCCTACACGGTGGTCGGCGTCTTGCCGAGCGGCTTCCAGATTCTTCAGCCCGCCGATGTGTTTTTGCCCTTCACGCCCTGGGCAAAAACGCTTCCCGATGATCGCAATTGGCATCCCGGCATCATCCCGCTCGCGCGGCTTAAGCCGGGCGTGACCAGAGAGCAAGCTCGCGTCGAGATGGTTCTCATTACCAAACGGCTCGAGCAGCAATATCCGGATTACAACACCGGAACCAGCGCGGATGTCGTCGGCTTGCAGGACCAAATCGTGCAGAACTCGCGTCCCGCTCTACTGCTTCTCCTCGGCGCCGTGAGCTTCGTTCTGCTGATCTCGTGCGTCAACGTCGCCAATCTTTTGCTGGCGCGAGCAGCTTCTCGCGGCAGAGAAGTTGCGATTCGAACGGCGATGGGTGCGGGCCGCTCGCGCGTCATTCGCCAACTCTTGACCGAAAGCGTTCTTCTCTCTATGGCTGGAGGTTTGTTGGGAGTGCTCGTTGCGTGGGATGCGCTTGGACCGCTGCTGAAACTTGCCGCTGGCAGCGTCCCGCAGGGTGTCTCCATCGGACTCGATCCGTGGGTTCTCGCCTTTACCGCCGGAGTTTCGCTGTTCACCGGCTTGCTCTTTGGCATCGTGCCCGCCATGCGCACGGCCAAGCTCGATTTGCGCCAAGCTCTCAACGAAGGTTCGCGCGGCTCGACGGCCGGGCCTGGCCAGCATCGCCTTCGCGGCGCTCTGGTCGCCATGGAAGTTGCGCTCGCCATGCTTCTGCTCGTTGGCTCCGGCCTGCTCTTGCGCAGCTTTTCCCGTCTGCAGGAAGTTCCGCCCGGATTTCAGCCCGATCATCTCTTCGTCGCTGATATCCCACTATCGCAAACGGCCTACGCCAAGCCGCAAGATCGCTACCAATTTTTCGACCGCCTGGTCGAGCGCGCCAAAACGCTTCCCGGAGTTCGTTCCGCTGCTGCTGCTTCGTTTCTTCCCGTGAGCGGCGGCGGTTCGATCATCCACTTCAATATCACCGGGCATCCTCCGAAATCGCCGCGCGAATTTGTCGCCGCCGGCTACCGCACCATCACGCCGAATTATCTCGAAACACTAGGCGTCCCGCTCCTGCAAGGCAGGCTTTTCACCCAGGCGGACAACGAAAAGGCACCGCCTGTGGTGGTGATCAACGCAACGATGGTTCACACCTTTTTCCCCAACGAGGATCCGCTCGGCAAGCGTCTGCAACTCGGCGCACTCCCCGATCAACAGGTGCCCACCATGGAAATCGTTGGCGTAGTCGGCGACGTTCGTCCCGGCTTGGGCATCGATCCGCAAGCGGAAATGTATTTGCCCTATCGCCAGGCCGATCTGCTCCTTCCGGTCTTTCAACTCTCCGTCGTGATGCGCACGGCGGGCGACCCGGCGCTCCAGACGGCCGCGCTGCGCAGCGCGCTCGCGCAGATCGACCCCAATCAGCCGCTCGTAAAGGTCCGCACCATGGAAGAAAACATGGCTACCACGGTGGCCCAGCCGCGCTTTCGCGCGTGGTTGATCGGGACCTTTGCCATGCTCGCGTTGCTGCTCTCCGCTGTGGGCGTCTACGGCGTGATGTCCTATACTGTGACGCAACGCACCCGCGAAATCGGCGTTCGCGTCACCATGGGCGCGCAGCCGCGAGATGTATTTCGCATCATCGTTGGAGAAGCGCTGCAGCTAGCACTGGTCGGTGTGGGAATCGGTCTCGTCGCCTCGCTCGCATTGTCGCGCCTCCTCCGAAGTTTCCTTTTCGGCATCAGCGCCTACGATCCCCTTACCTTTATTGGCGTTTCCGTTCTCCTAACGATGGTCGCGATCGCGGCATCTTATTTCC
>JBARCY010000272.1:0-36904 GCA_049794595.1 Candidatus Acidiferrum sp. | reverse complement strand
AACATGCCCAGAATGCGATGCGGCAGACCATTCGATTATTTCCGGCCCGTATGCGGATTTGAGCAAGATTTGCACGAACCCGGAAGGTTGCAGGTGCTTGCAATACTCGGATTTGACAGAGAAAGATAGTAGAGGTGAAACATGAAAATAGTTTGGTTAGAGGGCTTGGTATTCAAACCGGAAACGAAAGAGGAAAACAAGGCTTTGTCTATTCTCTTTAGAGAACTAGAACCAAAAGAGAAAAATAAGGACAAACGCAGCTCTGAATGTGTTCCGCCTAGACATTCTTCAAGCGGGTGAGTGAATTTTTAGCTTTGTATCCGCTGTCCCTGTCGAGAACTGCAACAAATAAACGGTCTCTGTCATTGTGCATGTAGGGCCAAAGAGCATCAAAGACATCGGATGTCGAATCACTACTATGGACGGCCCAAACTGATTTTTGAATACGCTTGGCTCCGAGATCGTCGAGTTCATCGTATAGCGGTTGATAATCAAAATCCGGTTTTCGTAGGTCATACGAGATAATGAAAACCATAGACGAGTTCCTCCTTATGTGCTGCCAATCTTTCAAGCATGAGAACATCGGAGCGGAATGCGGACATTATGATACATAAATCAAAGCAAAAAAGGCCGAAGGCCAAGCCCGGTCCAAAGGCCGAGACGCTGAAAATCAAGGGCAACTGGCAGCGAGCCATGAAAACTTCGCTGACGAAGAAGAAGCCGCCCGAAGGCTGGCCGAAGTAGGCAGTCGAATGGGGTATGCTAGGTTGAAAGAGAGCCGTCTTGCGTAAGGTACATACTTCCGTTTTGTAAACGTTGATTCTAAAAGACTTAGGTTTGCGGCAAGTTCTTTAGAATGAGTGGTTACGCGTCTATCTGTAAGTGTGAATTCTAAATAGTTTAGCAGCGCAGGTGAGACCCCGGACCAAAACTTATCTACGGGGCTTGCGAGGCATGCGCCTGGGATAGCTAAAGCGGCGAAGATGCAAAACGCCAATCTGGAGATTGGCGTTCCCAGGCACAAAGCACAATATTGCCTATAGAACACTATACGCGAGGCATAATTGCCTGTCAAGGCAAAAGACGGATCGAGGTTTGAGACGAGTGCGGACGAAACGGCTGTGGTTTGCGATCGATACGGGTTGCACGGTTCCAAAGCATCGCTAGTTAGGATCGAGGCAAGGCGCTGGAGGTGCGGCGCAGGCGGGGCTTGACCGGCGGGACGGGATTCGAGAGAGTTCTGCTTACGGCATGCTCCGCACGCTTTTCATCGCGGTTTTTCTTTCGCTTTACATCCTGATACTTGGGCCACTACTGCTGCTCTACACGCTTGTGACGCGTCACGTTGATCCGCTTTATTGGGCGGGAGTCAGGGGCGTGATGTTTTTTGTAAGGGCGGTGGGGGTGAAGGTGCGGGTGAAGGGAAGGGAGAACATTCCTGGAGGAGTTTGCCTTTTTGTGGCGAATCACACTAGTTCGGCGGATGCGCCGGCGGTGGTGGGGGCGATTCCGAGGCGGATCGCGGTTTTGTTGAAAGAATCGTTGTTCAAGTGGCCGATTGTGGGGCAGGCGTTTACCTTGGCGCATTTTATTTCGGTCAATCGTGGCGACCGGGAGTCGGCGATTGCGAGCGTGGAGAAGGCGGCGGAGGCCATGAAAGCGGGGCAGTCGTTCTTGATTTATCCGGAGGGGACGCGGAGTCCGGATGGGCGACTGCAGGAGTTTAAGAAGGGGGCGGTGGCGCTGGCGATTAAAGCGGGCGCGCCGATCGTTCCAGTGCTTTGTTCCGGGGCGCAGAACATCATGGCTAAGCGGTCGCTGGTGATTCGCCCTGGAGAGATTCTCGTGGAGTTTCTGGAGCCGATCGATGCTTCCAAGTATACGTGGGATGAGCGCGACGCTTTACGGCAGCATGTGCATGACGTGATGGCGGCAGGATTGCCGCCGGATCAAAGACCGATTGGATTTCCCGGAGCAGCGTAGGAGCTAGCGATAGCTGGAAGTGCGCGGGTGGCCCCCGAGGCGCTCGAGTTCGGCTTCCAGTTCGCGGACGCGTTTTTGGAGCTCGGGCAAGCGGTTGAGGGCTGCGACGGTTTTGAGCCATTGGCGATTGTCAACTGCGGGATAGCCGGAATACATGGAGTGCGGCGGGACGTCGTTGGGGATGCCGCTTTTGGCCGTGATGACGCTGCCGTCGCCAATCGAGAGATGGCCGGCAGTGCCCACTTGCCCGGCGAGAATGCAGCCGTCGCCGACCTTTGTCGAACCAGCGAGGCCGACTTGGCCGCAGAGCATAGTGTTGACGCCGACGCGAGATGCGTGGCCGACGATGACCAGGTCGTCAAGCTTGGTGCCGCGACCTACGCGAGTTTCGCCGACGGTGGCGCGGTCCACGCAGGCGTTGGCTTGGATTTCGACTTCGTCTTCCAGAACTGCCGGGCCGGATTGCTGCATTTTGTACCACGTGCCGTCGCTTTGTTTAGCGAAGCCGAGACCGTCGCCGCCGATGATGACGCCATTTTGGAGGATGACGCGATTGCCGATTTGGCAGAATTCGCGGACAACGGCGTGGGAGTGGGCGAAGAAATCATCACCGATGCGGGCACCCTGATAAATCGTGACGTGGCTGTGGAGAACAGCGTTGCGGCCAATGTGGGCGTCTTTTTCGACGACGCAGTAGGGGCCGATATGGGCGCCAGCGCCGATTTTCGCCGATTTGGCGATGAGCGCTGTCGGATGAAAGCCGGGTTCGTAGCGAGGGGCTTGATAGAAGAGTTCGATGGCGTGCGCGAAGGCGAGATAGGGGTTGGGGGTGCGCAGAGCGGCGAGCTTGGGCATGCTGGGGTCGCGCTCGATATGTATGCCGTCCTGAACCAGGATGGCGGAGGCTCGGGTGGTTTTGAGAAGAGGGAAGTAGCGGCGATTAGCGAGAAACGTGATTTGGCCGGGCTCGGCGTGCTCGATGCCGGAGACCCCATGGATGGGGGTTTCGCCAGGGCCGTCGAGGCGGCAGCCGAGTTTTTGGGCGATATCGGCGAGTTTCGTGGGCATAAGGAAATCTCCTTGAGACTGAGTGCGAGTCTCGCACAGCCAGAACAGAGATGTACAGCCGAGGTGCGTTATTCGTTGAAAAGCCGAGGTTGAGATGCGGCGGCAGCGGCGGCGGGTTTGCGTCGGGCGATGCCAACGACGCCTAGGACCGTCAGCTCGGTGAGAGCGGAGCGGGGGATGAAGATGCGGTCGGTGGAGGAATTGAGATCGGGAGGAGTGATTTGGATGCCGTTGTCGAGGACGGAGAGGAGGTCGTTGGGAACGACGCCTTCTAAGGTTTCGCCGTCGAGATAGCGAAGGCGAAGCCAAAGGCCGTCGAGTTTGGGGCGGCTGAGGAAAGCTTTGCGCTCGGGCTCGAAGTCGTCGGAGAATTCGCGAACAAAATAGATGGAGCGAACTCTGTCGAGAGGGATTTCATGGTGCTCGCCATCTGGAGAAAGGAGGTCGATGGGATCGGATTGACCGAGGCGAGTGGGATTCAGATAGCCGCGAAGGGTCTTTTTGTCGGCGAGGACAATGACGACCTTCTTGTGAGTAGAGGCTGGGGCGCGGTTTTTCAAAGAATCAGTCGGCGACATTAAGGATTGGGTGAAATTTGCGAATAATCAAGATGTATGTTATGTTAAGCGCGTTTTTCCTGTCAACCTATTGTTTTCATTAGGGTTAGGCCCCGGAGCGCCGGCCGTTGACCGATAAAAAGCATATCCTAAAATCGGCCTCGATCATCTCCATGGTAACCGTAGTGAGTCGTGTCCTCGGTTACCTGCGCGACCAGCGCATTACCCTCCTTCTTGGAACATCGCCCATGGCGGACGCTTACGTTCTGGCTTACCGCATCCCGAACCTTTTTCGTAGATTGGTGGCGGAAGGCTCGATGACGGCGTCGTTCATTCCCGTGTTTACCACATACATGAGCGAAAAGTCGAAGGAAGAGGTGTGGGAGTTTGCGAACAAGCTGTTCTGGACGCTGGCGCTGGTGGTGGCGGTGATTACGGTGCTGGGAATGATTTTTTCTCCGGCGGTTGTGCATTTGTTCGCGGGGAGCAATGTTGCCGGGATAAAAGCGATTGAATTGAACCGGATCGTTTTCCCGTATTTGTTTTTTATTTCGCTGGCGGCGCTGGCGATGGGGATTTTGAATTGTTTTCACTTGTTTGGGCTGCCGGCGGCTACACCCGTGGTGCTGAATATTGCGACGATTTTGTTTACATTTGCGGTGTTTCGAAAGTACTTTCAGGATCCCGCTACGGCGATTGTTGTCGGGATTCTGGTGGGCGGAGTATTGCAATTGCTGATCCTGGTGCCGAAGCTGGTGCAGAAGGGAATGAAGTTTGATTTTGGGATTTCGTTTTCGCATCCGGGAATCAGGAATGTGGCGCGGTTGATGCTTCCGCGGCTGTTTGGGATCGGCATTGGACAGATTAATTTGTTTATTGATACGCGATTTGCGACGGCGAGTTTGATGCCCGAGGGCAGCCTGGCGTCGTTGTACGTTGCGGACCGCGTGATGGAGCTTGTTTTGGGCGGATACGCGATTGCAGTGGCGACGGCGATTTTGCCGATGATGTCGCATCAGGCGGCGGCTAAGGATTTTGAATCGCTGAAGAAGACGCTGGCGTTTTCGGTGCGGATTGTGGCGTTCATCACCGTGCCAGCGGCTCTGGGTTTGATGATTTTGCGCGAGCCGATCATCCGGGTGCTGTTTCAACACGGGCAGTTCGTGGCAGAATCGACGAAATTGACGGCCCGAGCGCTGCTGTATTACGCGATTGGGTTGCCGGCACTGGCGACGGTGAAGCTGGTGGTTCCGGCATTCTACTCGACGGGGGATACGAAGACGCCGGTGATCGTGGCTTCGATTTCGCTGATTCTGAACATCATTCTGAATATCGTGTTTCTGGAGTTTTTCTTCCGGCGCGTGCAGAACGGAGGGCCTGCGCTAGCGACGGCGATTGCGAGTTTTTTTGATTTTTTCGCGTTATTCACTATTTTCCGGTTGCGGCACGGGGCAATGGGGACGTGGGAGGTTCTGACTTCGTTCAGCAAGATTGCGTTGTGCGCCAGCCTCATGGGAGTGGCGTGCTGGTTTGCGAATTACTACACGGCTTTTACAGTGCACTCTCGTTTTCTCGTGCAACTTCTGGTTTTTGCGGGAATGATTGCGGGAGCGACGGCGCTTTATTTAGGCCTGGCGTGGCTTTTCCGTTGCCATGAAATCCATGAGGTTTATGGCATCGCCACGCGACAGACAGCGACTGCGGGTAACGGTTACGCGGAGCCTTGATGGAAATGACAGTGGCCATGGCGCAGTTTCTGACACACGTGAAGGTCGAGAAAGGGCTTTCCGCTAATACGGTTGCGGCCTATCAGCGCGATTTGGTGAAGTTCAATGCCTTTGCTCAGAAGCGCAAGCTCGCGCTGGAGGCGGTGACCCGCGACGATCTGGTCGATTTTCTTGCGGGACTTTACCGAGGGAAGCTGGAGAGCCGGACGGTGGCGCGGAATTTAGTTACGCTGCGGAATTTTTTTCGCTTCGCGCAGATACAAGAGTTGATAGCGGTGGACCCGTCATTGCATCTCGAGTCGCCAAAAATCCGGCGGACATTGCCGGGCTATTTGAGGCTCGAGGAAGTGGAACGATTGCTGCAGCAACCGGATGCCAATACACCGCTGGGTTTGCGGGATCGGGCCATGCTGGAAGTGCTTTATTCGACGGGATTGCGCGTCTCGGAATTGATTGGGCTGCGCGTGGCGGATGTGGACGCGAAGGTGGGCTGCATTCGGTGCATCGGAAAAGGGGACAAAGAACGGATTGTTCCGGCCGGTCGAAAGGCTCTGGGCATGGTGGAAAGGTATCTTCGCGATACCCGGCCAAAACTTCTGCCGAAGGGTGTGTCGAGCGCGGCGCTATTTGTAAACCGGCGCGGCGTGGCGCTCAGCCGGGTAGGCGTATGGAAGATTCTTTCGGCGTACGGGAGGCAAGCGGGTTTGCGCGTTGCCTTGACGCCGCACATGTTGCGGCACAGTTTTGCGACGCACTTGCTGGAGCGCGGCGCGGATCTGCGGTCGGTGCAGCTGATGCTGGGCCACGCAGATATTTCCACGACCCAGATATACACGCACGTGGTGGAAGAGCGGTTGAAGCAGATTTACAAGGCGCATCACCCGCGCGCGTGACGCGCGGCGGACCCGGGCCCCAATTGCGGTTGCCTCCGCGGCAGTCAGCGCGGGCATCCAGAACGTGAAGGAGTGCGATGCCAGATTATATGTTTTTGCTGGAAAGCCGGCTGTCACCTGAACAGCGGGCAGTGATGATGCGCGTGCAGGAACTGTCGGCGGCGATGGGATTTAATGTTTACCTGACCGGCGGGACGGTACGCGACCTGGTGACGGGCGCGTCGCTGCGCGATCTCGATTTTACGGTGGAAGGAAATCCGGCGAAGATCGCGCGAGAGCTCGAGAAAGGCGGAGCGAAGATTCTCTCCGAGGACGAAAAGCTGCGGCAGGTGGAAATACTATTTGCCGGAGACTGCGACGGCAGCATCTCGGCGGCGCGCGACGACCACTATGTGCGGCCGGGGACGCGGCCGGAGATACGCTGGTCGACGATCATGGAGGATTTGCGGCGACGCGATTTTTCTCTAAACGCGATTGCCATTTCGCTGAACCCTGCTTCGCGCGGATTGCTTTTGGATCCCACCAACGGACTTTCGGACATTGAACGCGCCGAGGTGCGCGCGTTGACGATTCACAGCTTTACGAACCAGCCTGTGCGGCTGCTGCGGGTTCTGCGGTTTGCGGCGAGAATGGGATTTAAGATCGAAGCACGGACCCAGGAGTGGTTTGACCTGGCCATCGAACGCGAATTGCAACATACGATTACGACGGAAGACGCGGGAGCGGAATTGCGGGCGGTGGCGCGCGAAGAGCGGCCCGCGGTGGTTCTGAAGGAGTGGGAAGAGCACGAGTTGCTTGAGGCGATTAGCCCGGCGCTTGCAAAACGGCATCCTGATTACGACGCGATCGCGCGTTTGATGAAGGTTCGCGAGGATTTGTTCACTGCCGGATTTCGTCCGAAGCTGGCGACCCCGATGATGCTGGCCATCCTAGGGCGGCTGAAGGACAGGGAACAGGGCAGCGTTCTTTCCAAGGCGGGATTCCGTGCGGCCGAGGCGGACGCGATACTGAATTTCGAGAAGGAAGTGCGCGCGGATCAGAAGGAACTTACGGGGAAGAAGATGAACGCGCCAGTGGATGCGTACAAGTTCCTGGAAAAGATGGCGGTGGATCGGATTGCGCATATTCTCGCCGAATCGAATAATTCAGGGGCACTGTCGAAGATTCGGGCGTATCTGCACAAGTGGCGGCCAATTCGGACGACGATGCCGGCCGTGGCGAACGAATTGGAGGCGCTGGGATATGCGCGCGGAGCGAAGTTTGATGCGATTGTCGAACAAGTCTTCGGTATGCAACTCATGGGGCGCGGGAAGACGCCGGAAGAACGGGTGAAAATACTGCGCAAATTGTCTGGGATCAAGGAACAGCCGAAAAAGAAGGAGAAAGAAAAGAAGCCCGCGAAGAGCGGGGAAAAGCAGCCCATAACCGCGGCGAGCCACGGCGCAACGGAGAAGAGTGCGGCGGCCAAGTCCGGACACGGACAGGGGCACAAGAATCATCCTGTGATGTTGAGGCAAGCAGCCAAGCACAAGGCGGCTCGAGAGCAGGCCAAACACGGGGTGGCGGGGAAGAAGAGCGGCGGGCGGAAATAGCTGACGAGATTCGAAAACTGGACAGAAAAAATAACTGAGAAAGCGATTCGCAATTCTCGCCGCAGAGTTCTAGAATCGAGATCCATGGGTCAACCGCAGTTTGTTCATCTCCACGTTCATACGGATTACAGTCTGCTCGACGGGGCGTGTGAAACCTCCGAGCTGCTGGATGAGGCGTCGCGGCAGAAAATGCCGGCGGTGGCCATCACGGACCACGGTAACCTTTTTGCCGCAGCCAATTTTTTCAACGAAGCCAGCAAACGGGACGTCAAGCCGATTATTGGGTGCGAAGTCTACGTGGCGAAGGGCAGCAGGCACGAGCGCGGCGAAAAAACAAATGGCGCGAATGGGGCAGACCGCGGCGAAGCAGAACCGGGGATGCGCGGGAGCAACCACTTGGTGTTGCTCTGCGAATCGCTCGAGGGGTATCACAATTTAATCAAGCTGGTGTCGTCGGGGTTTCTGGAAGGTTTCTACTACAAGCCCAGGATTGATTACGACCTTTTGGCAAAGCACAGCAAGGGGTTGATTGCGCTGTCTGCGTGCCTCCGCGGGGCGGTGACGGAAGCGGTCGTCGATGAAAAATACGATCAGGCACGGGAAAACGCATACCGGCTGCGCGACATTTTGGGCAAAGGGAATTTCTTTCTGGAGATTCAGGATCAAGGGCTGGAGATCGAGCAGGGAGTGAATCGCCATCTGGTGAGCCTCGCCAAAGAGACGGGGATTCCTCTGGTGGCGACGAACGATTGCCACTATTTGCATCATGGCGATGCGCACGCCCAGGAAGTTTTGCTGTGCATTCAAACGGGAAAAACGATGAGCGACGCTCATCGCATGAAGTTTGCTACTGACCAGTTTTATTTTAAGACGGCGGCGGAGATGGCGCAGGTGTTTGGCGAGCTGCCCGATGCGCTGAGCCGGACGGTGGACATCGCGTCGCGATGCAACGTCAAGATTGAACGCATACCGAATCCGTTCCCAGAATTTACGATTCCCGACGGGCACACGGCGGGAAGCTATTTTGAGAAGGTGGTGCGCGAAGGGTTCGCCACACGCGTGCCTTATTTGGAGAGGCTGGCGCAGCAAGGAACGCTGCATACTCCGCTGGCGGAATACGAACGACGGCTGACGTCTGAAATCGAAATGATCAAGAAGATGCGGTACGAGGGCTACTTCTTGATCGTGTGGGATTTCATTCACTATGCGCGGGCGCAGGATGTGCCGGTTGGGCCGGGACGCGGATCCGCGGCGGGCAGCCTGGTTAGCTACGCGCTGCGCATTACGGATGTTGATCCCTTGCAGTACAACCTGCTGTTCGAGCGATTTCTGAATCCGGAGCGGGTTTCTTTGCCGGATATCGACATTGATTTTTGCATGCGGCGGCGCGGAGAAGTGATCGAGTACGTCACGCAGAAATATGGCCGGGAAAATGTGGCGCAGATCATCACGTTCGGAACCATGGCGGCGAAGGCAGCGGTCAAGGACGTGGGCCGGGCGATGGATATCCCCTACGGAGAAGTAGACCGGCTGGCCAAACTGATCCCAACGACACTCGGGATCGATTTGGAAACTGCTCTTGCGGAGGCGCCACAGCTTAAAGCGGCGATCAATAGCGACGAAAAGTTCAAGGATCTGATGAGCGTGGCATTGAGGCTGGAGGGACTGGCACGGCACGCCTCGACGCACGCGGCAGGCGTGGTTATTTCGCCGCGGCCGCTGACGGATGTGGTTCCGGTTTACAAAACGAACCGGGATGAAATCACGACGCAATATGACATGAACGCGCTCGAGCGCATCGGACTGTTGAAAATGGACTTCCTCGGGCTTACCACGCTGACGGTCTTGCAAGACACGGTGCAGATGATCGGGAAGAATCGCGGCGTGAAGGTGGATATCGACAATCTGACCTTGGATGACGCGGAGACTTACAAACTTTTTGCGCGCGGCGATACGACGGCTATCTTTCAGTTTGAATCGCACGGGATGCGCGACATTTTGCGCCGCTATCAGCCCACGCGCATAGAGGATCTTACAGCTCTAAACGCGCTATACCGCCCGGGGCCGATTCAGGGCGGAATGATCGACGACTTCATCAACCGGAAGACGGGGAAGACAAAGGTCAGCTACGAGTTGCCGCAGCTCAAAGGCATCCTGGAAGAGACGTATGGCGTCATCCTGTATCAGGAACAGGTGATGCAAATCGCCAACCTGCTGGCCAGCTTTTCGCTGGGGGAAGCGGATATCTTGCGCCGCGCCATGGGCAAGAAAAAGAAAGAGGAGATGGCAGCGCAGCGGGCAAAATTTATGGCCGGGTGCCTGGGCAACAAGGTTCCGGAAAAGAAAGCCGAGAAGATATTCGATTTGATGGAGGAGTTTGCGGGTTACGGATTCAACAAATCGCATTCCTGCGCGTATGCGCTACTAGCCTATCAAACCGCGTATTTGAAGACGCACTATCCGGTGGAATTCATGGCCGCGCTGCTGACCTCCGAGACGGGCAACGCGGAAAAGGCGGTGAAGTACATCAACGAAGCGCGAGGGATGAGCATTTCGATCTTGCCGCCGGATGTGAACGAGAGCGATTTGTATTTCACGCCTGTGGGCGAGGCCATTCGATTTGGGATGGCGGCGATCAAGAACGTGGGCGAAAACACTGCCAAAGCTATACGCGATTCGCGGTTGAACGCGGGGGAATTCACATCGTTGTATGACTTGTGCGAACGCATCGAGGCGCGGTTTTTGAACAAGCGTGTTTTTGAGAGCCTGATCAAGTCGGGGGCGCTTGATTCGCTGGGGCCGCGGGAGTCCATGCTGGCGTCCGTCGACGATGCGCTGACGACAGTGCAGCGGGCGACGCGGACGCGCGAATCGGGGCAGCATGGATTATTCGGGACTGCTACTGCCCCCGCGCCGATGCCCTTTGTATTGCACGAAGCTGCGCCGTGGGGCGAGGCGGAACGTTTGGCCAGCGAATACGCGATGCTTGGTTTCTACGTGTCCGGGCACCCGCTGGCGAAGTACGCATCGAAGCTGCAGGAGTTGAAGTGCGTTTCGCTCGATCAGATCGAGGGGCAGCGCAACGGCAAGGAGATCGCGGTCGCATCGTTGATTGTTGGCACGAGGCCGATGCGCTCGAAGAAGGGCGCCCGCTGGGCCATCTATACGATTCAAGATATGACCGGAGTTCAGGAATTGCTGGCGTTTCCGGAGAGTTTCGCGCGGCTGGAACAGCTTCTGAAGGCCGGAACGCCGCTTCTGCTTAAGGTTCGCGTGCAGGTCGAAGAAGCGGGTACGCGGCTTTCCTTACAGGAAGCGGCGCGGCTGGGAGATCTTGCCGAGCGTCCGGCTTCGGGGTTGCGCATTCACTTGAAGCTTGAAGAGTTGAATGAAGGATTGCTGGATCGGCTCGAAGAGATATTCTCGTCGTATCGAGGATCGAGCCTGGTCCTGCTTGATCTCTCTGTCCCCGAGGGCGCGATGGCAACGGTTCAGGTTGAACAACGCGTCCGGACATGTCCGGAACTTATCGCCGCAGTGCGAGAATGCATGGGCGAGCAATCGATCGAGTTGGTCATGTGATGAAAACAAAAGACAAGTCCAAGAAGACGGCAACACAGACCGATCGTCAAAGCGAGATCGATCGCCTGGAGAAGGACGTAGAAGAATTGCGCCAACTTGCAGGCGACGAAGAGGCGGACGCGGAGTTGGAACGCATTCGCCAGCAAGTGGCCGAGTTGCGCAAGGAGTTCTATAGCCATCTGGGGCCGTGGCAGCGCGCGCAAATTGCAAGACACACCGCGCGACCTTATCCGCTGGATTACATTGGAGCGCTGTTCACCGATTTTGTGGAACTGCATGGTGACCGGAACTTTGGCGACGATAAGGCCCTTATTGCGGGATTGGCGAAGTTTCAAGGACGTCCCATCGCCGTGATCGGCCACCAAAAAGGGCGCGACACGAAGCAACGACTGCTGCGCAACTTTGGGCAACCCAAGCCGGAGGGCTATCGCAAAGCGCTGCGCATCATGCTACTAGCGGCGAAGTTTGGACGGCCGATTTTCACTTTTATCGATACGCCCGGGGCGTACCCAGGGATCGACGCCGAAGAACGCGGTCAGGCCGAAGCGATTGCCCGGAACTTGCGAGAAATGGCGCGCCTGCCGGTTCCGATTATCGCGACGGTGACGGGCGAAGGCGGTTCCGGGGGCGCGCTGGCGATTGCCGTAGGAGACCGAGTCAACATTCTGGAGAACAGTTTTTATTCGGTGATTTCGCCGGAGGGCTGTGCGGCGATCATGTGGCGGGATGCTACGAAGGCGGAGACCGCCGCTGCCGCCTTGAAAATAACTGCAAACGATCTGAAGGAGCAGGGGATCGTCGATGAAATTGTGTGCGAACCTGAAGGTGGGGCGCACGTCGATCCGGAGGCTGCGGCGCAACTGCTAGGGGAAGTGCTGGACAGGCAGTTGGTTGCGTTGGGGCAGCAGTCGACAAAGGAATTGCTGGACGGCCGCTATGAGAAGTTCCGCAAAATGGGGCAGTATTTTGATATTGCCAATTAACACGACTTTTTGACAGCCCGCTGAGTTGCTGCCCCCCCACCCCTTAGCACATTCGCAACGATCTCTAGACGAATCGTTGTTGGCTCCCAAGGCTGAGGCTACTCTGGAAGAGCACTCATTAGAGGAATCCGGCTCGGGGAAATTTCTGCTTTCACACGGCGACCCGTCCGCAGAGGACAGGACTGAACTATGTCGGAACCGTTTCGCCCTTACGAAAAACTCGTGGAAATCACCGTAATGGGCAAGAAGTTCCAGGTGCCGGAACGCAACTCGTTGCTGCGCTGCTTTCAGTTCATCAGCCCAGAAACGATTCCTTATGGGCGATTTTGCTGGAATCAGGAGTGCCAGTATTGCCGAGTTTCCTGCCAGTTGCCGGACGATGACGAGCCCCGGGAAATGCTCAGTTGCAAGTTTATTGTGATGGCCGGTATGGAAATTACGGAGCTGAGCCAAGAGCTGAAGTGGTGCCTGAGGTCCAAGCTGCCAGAAGACGCCGCGGTTTCTTCCTGATATTCCTCAAGTTTGCTGGGGGAAAAAATCATTCTGCATGCAACTATTACACGCGGCCAGGGTTTGAAGGCAAAGAACCATGTAGCATCGCGCGACGGCGGTTGTGCGACGCCAAAACCCAATTAACCATCCCCGGCGCACAGCTGCCGTCGTCGATTTATGAACGCATGCATTCAGGCGGACTGAATGCTCGCGACTGCCCAAGAAGTATTCTCTCCGATTTGCACTCCTCTCTCCGCTGGACTACGATTTTCACTTGCAAACTATGCCCCCAGGCAACTTAAGTTGCGACGGCTGCGGACAATCCGCATCTTCTGAGCACATCGCGCGACGACTTCAGCGGCTGGAATGGGCTTCCCGGTATCGGCCCGTTCATATCGGCACACTTCTGCTTGGCGGAATTTTGCCTGTCGCTGATGAAGACTTTTTGTATGCGGGAAAGTTTGCAGGCGAAGCCTTCCGCGTTCTTGAGGCGACTGGGATCTCTGCGGCGGGGAAGTCGCCAGAGAGTGTTCTAAGCGAATTTCAGCGCGGCGGATTTTTCCTTGCGCATATGCTCGAATGTCCCTTGGAACTCGGAACGAACGGTCGGCCTTCTCGCGAAGAATTGCTTGTGCAACGCGTTTGCGTTGTCGGGGCGCGCGTCCGGAGATCGTTGAAACCCAAGCGCGTGGTTTTGATTTCAGAAATCCTGGCGACCCTGGTTTCCAAGTTGACGACGGCCGAGTTGGGGTGTCCAGTTATGCAAGATGAGGGCAAGCCGTTCAGTCTGGACTCGACCGGCGTTTCTAGAGCGACTGAGCGCTTACGGGAAGTCCTCGCGGCGGCCTACGGGAAGTGACCTAGGCCACCGCGTTCGCTATCCCTTTAGGACAGGCTTAGAGGTGCACTTAAGCCAGCTTGCGGTTCTGGGTGCTGTGATAGAATCTAGGGCGCTGAACAGCGCGTGGGCGGAGTAGGAGTCGAGGCGTGAAGAAACAAGCAAAGTTTGGCATCGGCATCGGCATCATCGTAGTCTCCATGGCTTTCCTTGCGTGGCTTGGGTACGGGGAAAGCAAAACGTACTACCACACTATCGCGGAACTCCAGACACTGCATGGGTCAGAACTGAATCATCGAATCCGCGTTGGCGGAGTCGTGGAGCCGGGTAGCATTCACCATTTGAACGGGCGCGTGGATTTCGTTCTGGAAGGGGAAGGGAAGACGCTTCCCGTGAGTTACATTGGCAGCGACCCACTTCCGGATACATTCATAGACAAGTCACAAGCGTTGGTGGAAGGGCGACCGGCGGCGGATGGGCGCTTCGTAGCCGAGGTCGTCCAGGCAAAATGCGCGTCTAAATACGCGGCAGCTCCGGGGGGAACTGTTGCTGATACTTCCTCTGCACCACAGAAAAGCAACATGTAAAGGGCCCGGCTTGGCCGGGGGATAGGCAGGAACCCGGTGGATGTATTCGGTTCGTTCGCTTTAATTCTGGCGTTCATTTGCGCGGTGTATGCATTTGGGGGCGGGATTGCGGCGATCATCACGCGGCATCCGCTGTTGGTTAAGAGCACTCGCCAAGCGGGCATCGCTACTTGCTGCCTGATATTCATTGCCACTTTCAGCCTCGAATATCTCTTTTTCAGCAACAACTACTCCGTCGCGTACGTGGTGGAGCACAGCAACCGGACGCTTTCCAATTATTTCAAAGTGACGGCGCTGTGGTCGGGGCAGGAAGGCTCCCTGTTGTTCTGGAGTTTCCTGCTGTCCATATACGTTTTTTCGGTGTTGGTTGCGTACCGGAACAAAAACGGGGAACTGATGCCGTATGTCGGTGTGATTCTCGCCGGCGTCCAGATTTTCTTCCTCACGCTGAATAACTTCGTGGCCAGCCCCTTCAAGATGCTCGGGGTACCGGCGGGGAACGGCGCGCTGCAGATGGTTACACGCGCCGACGGCAATGGCTTGACGCCTTTGCTGCAGTACGTGGAGATGGGGATTCATCCACCGAATCTGTATGCCGGCTATACGGGATTCACGATTCCGTTTGCGTTTGCGCTGGCTGCCTTGCTAGCGCGCTATCCAGGCGAAAAATGGATTCATCTAACGCGCAAGTGGACGATGATCGCGTGGGGCTTTCAAACCGCGGGGGTTTTACTTGGCGCGCATTGGGCTTATGCGGTCCTCGGCTGGGGCGGGTACTGGGGCTGGGACCCGGTGGAAAATGCCTCTCTGCTTCCGTGGCTAACCGGGACGGCATTTCTGCATTCCGTGATGATGCAAGAAAAACGCGGAATGATGAAGGTTTGGAATGTCGGGCTTGTGTTCGCGACATTCTTTCTGTGCATTCTCGGCACGTTTCTGACGCGGAGCGGAATTGTGCCCTCAGTTCACGCGTTTGCCCAGTCCAGTATTGGCACCTGGTTCGTGGGCTTTCTTGTGATCATAATCGCCGTCTGCGTTGTAGCCTATCTCAAGAACCGAGACTACTTGAAGAGTGAAAACCATCTTGACGCCATCGTCTCCCGCGAATCCAGCTTCTTGTTCAACAATCTAGTTCTTTTGGTCGCGTGCGTTGCCGTACTTTCCGGCACGATCTTTCCGGTTTTGTCAGAATTGTTCACGGGTTCCAGAATAAGTGTGGGCGCGCCGTTCTTCAACAAGGTCAACATCCCGCTTGGCCTTCTTCTTCTTTTCTTGACGGGTGTTGGGCCGCTTCTCGCTTGGCGAAAGACTTCGCTGGAGAGCCTCAAACGGAATTTTACCTCGCCCCTGATCATCGGTCTTATTGCAGGTGCGGTGATTTTTGCGCTGGGGTACCGCGAGCCCTACTCTCTGGTGTGCTTTAGCTTGTGCTTCTTTGTTGCCGCAACGATCGTGATGGAGTTCTATCGCGGAGCAAGAGTCATCCGAAGCCGCTCTGGAGCGTCCTATCTGACATCCGCGATCGAGCTGACGATGCGGAATACGCGACGTTACGGCGGTTACATCGTCCACATGGGAATGGTATTAGTTTTCATCGGGCTGGCGGGCCAGGCGTTTAACCAGAATGTTCAGAAGGATATGCTGCCGGGCTCATCGATGCAAATCGGCAAGTACACGCTGATGTTGCAGAATGAAGGCACCACGCCGGAAGCGAATTACACCGGGCATCGCCTGATTGTGGAAGTCCTCGTCGCAGGCAAGCCGCTGATGATGTTGTATCCGGAACGCCGCGTGTTCCAGACCAACGGAGAAACCGGGACGATGGTGGCGATTTATTCGACGCTTCGGGAAGACTTGTATGTCGTTTATGCGGGTCAGAGTCCGGACACCAACCTGCCGGTGATTCACGCCTATTTGAACCCGCTGGTCAAATGGATTTGGTTCGGCGGGGTCATCGTGGTTTTTGGTACGCTTGTGGCGCTGATGCCGAATCGGCGAGCTGTGCTGGTTTTGTCCGGCGCGAAGCAGGCTGCTCCCGAGCCTCTCGGGGCCAGATTGGCACGCTCAGTCAGTCTGCGGGAAGGACACGACTAGCTTGCCAAACATCAGAAGGCCCCAATTGTTGGTGTTGCCTGTATTGCTCTGCCTTGCCGGTGCGCTGCCAATGCTGCCCGCGTTTGGAGACGCGCAGCAGCCTGATCACGCACACCTCGTAGGCGCGAAAGTGCGGTGCATGTGCGGCGGATGCAACGATTCCGCCGGTGGCTGCTATCACGTGGGCGGCGCATTCTCCGGCCCGTGCGATACGGCGCTCGCCATGTTGAAGCAAATCAACGAACGGATCGCCACAGGCGAATCCGACGATTTAATCGTCCAGTCGTTTGTCCAAGAGTATGGGCAAGCCGTACTCATGGAACCGCCGCATACCGGATTTGGGCGGGTGGCTTGGTGGATTCCCGCGTTAGCGTTGATCGGCGGATTCGCACTGGTGTTAGGCGTTATTTCGCGATGGCGGAAGCGTCTAACCCCCGAGCCAGCACTGGCTGGAGCGGGCGGCGCGCCCAAGATTCCCAATGAACTACTGGAGCGCGCGCGTGCGCAGGCTGCGCGCGATACCGAGGATTGATTTTGACTGTTGTCACCTCAATAGCTATTTTCTTGATTGCGTCCGCAGATTGGGCCGTTCTCGGCGCCTGCCTGGCGCTGGCATTTGCTGCAGGGCTCTTCATATTTTATATCCAGGCGGACGCATCGGATCTTGCCCCGCGCCGCTCGAAGCTCGATCAATTGCTGGAGCGGCGCGACACGATTTACGACAACTTGCGGGACCTGCGGTTCGAGTTTCGATCTGGAAAATACGCGGAGAACGACTACGAATCGATGAAACTTTCCCTGGAGAACGAAGCGGCGCTTGTGCTTGCGGAAATTGATGAGATCACGGAATCGCAGGTGCGGCGGGCTCGGCCGGTGCGGCCGGCGGCTTCTGATCGAGGGGCGCAATGAAGGCGCGATGGCTTTTGCGCTTAACCTTCAGCGCTTGCCTGCTGGCTCCGTTTTCTCCTGTTTATGGCGCGGTTGCTCACGGCACAGTGAAGAATGGCACCACGGGCAAGCCCGCCGCGGATATCGAGGTCATTCTGATCCAACTGCAGGGCGGGATGCAGCCGGTCCTGAACACCAAGACGGACGCACTGGGCCAGTTCAGCTTTGATTTTCCTGCGATTGGCACGCAGCCCATGTTGATCCGCGCGGTCTATAAAGGAGTGCTTTTTCACGAGCCCCTGCCTCCAGGTCAAAACGAAGTCCAAGTCGAGGTTTTTGAGCCTTCCCGCGACCCAAAGACCATCACAGTGGAAACCCATTTCGTGATTTTCCAGCCTAATGGTGCGACTCTGCAGGTCGGCGAAGAATACGCGATCAAGAACGATTCGCAGCCTCCGCAGGCTTATTTTCGCGAGGATGGCGATTTCGATTTTGCAATTCCGGAAGGCGCAAGCCTGAAACAAGCAGCCGCACAGGGGCCATCGGGCATGCCCGTGGTGGAGGCGCCGATCGATAAGGGCAAAAACCGATACAGCGTTGCGTATGCATTCCGCCCCGGCGATAACGGAGTGCGATTCTCGTACGATTTGCCGTACACGGGGAACGCGGCCACCGTGAAGTTGCCAACCGTCTATCCTGGCGCGCGGCTCGTGGTGGTTGCTCCGCCGTCCCTCCAAATCACGGGCGAAGGCCTGCAGGCTGGCGGGCAAGAGCAGGGGATGAGCGTTTACAGCCGGGATACTCTTTCAGCGAACTCGACGATGACGGTCAGCGTTTCAGGAACTGCGCCGCCACCCAGCGACAATGCTTCGGGCGCCGATGCGTCCACACAAGGCCGCGACGCGCAGCAGGGAGACAACGGCTCTTCCGGAGTAGCGATCCAGGTCGCTCCGGGCCGCTTGGATGTTTTGAAGTGGCCCATCGTCGGCGGATTTTTGGGCGTGTTCGTTTTGCTGGCGATTTTCCTGGCGCGCAGGCCGGTGCTGGCCATTGAGGGTGGGCCCTCGAATGGCTCATTGGAGTCTCGTGCGCCGTGGGCAAAAAAAACAGCGGCGCCGGCTGCCCCGGTTGCGGCCGTGCCAGCACACAGCGTAAAGCTGTCCGAAGTCGATGCGGCTATCGGCACAAGTCTCGATGCGCTAAAGGACACCCTGTTCCGGCTCGAGTTGCGCCATCAGGCTGGCACCATCTCCGAAGAAGAGTACAACCAGGAGCGCGCGCGCGCGGAAAAGGTCCTGCGTGATCTTGTGCGAGGTTGAGGCGTGAGGCCGCGCCGCGTTCTGTGCCCTCGCGAGGTTCGTCCGTGATGCCGCCGGGATTTTCTCCGGTTGGTCTTCGTTTTGAAAACATCGATAAGCGATATGGCGGGCTGCTCGCTTTGCGCCGTGTGTCGCTCGTCATCGCTCCAGGAGAGTGCGTGGTCGTGGCTGGGCGCAACGGCTCCGGCAAAACCACGCTTCTGCGCATCGCCGCACAACTGGTGAGCCCATCGAGCGGAACATTGAGCTTTATCGGCGCGTCTGGCGAAAGCGAGGACAGCGCGGTTCGTCCGGGATTCATCGCTCATGCGACGATGGTCTACGATGAACTCACGGCCGAGGAAAATTTGTCGCTCTTTGCGCGGCTCCTCGGCGTGCCACGGGCGCAAAAACGAGTTGAGGCTTTGTTGCACGACGTTGGCTTGTGGGACCGCCGTGCCTCGCTGGTACGGACGTTTTCGCGCGGGATGCGCCAGCGCGTGGCCATTGCGCGTGCTCTGCTCCACGAGCCATCTGTCCTTCTGCTCGACGAGCCGGCTACGGGACTCGATCCGCAGGGCGTGACGTGGCTAGCTCAGGCAATTCGTCAACTTCGCGATTCTGGCCGCACCATTCTGATGAGTCTTCACGGCGAATCGGAAATCTCTTCACTGGGTACCCGGGCCGTCCGCTTGGAGGCAGGCTCGATCGCCGCGGATACGCGCACCGGCGCGACCTTTCGCTCGATTCTTACTTTCGCAGACGCCTGAATGAGCCTCGCTTCCAATACCAGAGCCTTGCTTGGCAAGGAGCTTCGCACGGAGTTCCGCTCCCGCGAACTTTTGACCACCACCGTCGTTTTCATCCTGATTGTGATCGTGCTTTTCAGCTTTACGTTTGATCCCACTTCGGATGAATCTCGGCGGTTTGCGCCCGGGTTGCTCTGGCTGGCGTTTCTGTTTGCTGCCTCGCTCATGCTCCAGCCTTGTTTTCTGCGCGAACAGCACAATGATACGCTAAGCGCTCTGCGGCTGTCGGTGCGGGATCCATTCGCCATCTTTTTGGCCAAGCTCACGGCGAACACCCTGTTCCTCTTGCTCACGGAGCTCTTTTTGCTTCCGTTCTTTTCAATTATGTACAACCTGCCCGTCGTGCGGGTGTTGCACTGGCTTTTGCTGGTATTTTTTCTTGCCAGTCTCGGCATTTCCATCGCCGGCACTGCGCTCTCGGCAATCTCGGCGCAAGCTCGCATGCGCGAATTGCTGCTGCCGCTATTGATGCTGCCTCTTTTGACGCCGATTCTCGTGGCCAGTACGGAAGTCACGAAGAGTCTGTTTGACCGCTCGCCCTACGTGCAGTGGAAGGGCATCGGCTTCCTTGCGGTTTTCGATCTGGTTTTTTTGACGGCGCTATGGCTTTTCGGCGAATATCTTCTGGAGGAATAGGTCTCATGTCGAAGAATATTCTGGCGGCCGCGGCTGTGTTTGCGCTTCTCGGGGCGGCTGCGTATGCATCCTTTTTCATAGCGCCGACGGACGCCAAGCAGGGCCTCATTTACCGCATCTTGTTTCTGCACGTCTCCAGCGCGTGGACGGGCCTCACCGCATTTTTCATCTGTTTTATCGCCAACCTGCTCTACGTTTGGCGGCGGCAGCCACGCTGGGACTGGCTGGGCGTTTCGTCGGCGGAAGTGGGATTGGCATTTACAAGCGTCGTGCTCGTTACCGGCCCCATTTGGGCACATCCCGTTTGGGGAATCTGGTGGACATGGTCGCCGCGGCTTACCTCCACTTTTGTTTTGTGGCTGCTCTATGTGGTTTATCTGGTCTTGCGCACGCTCGTGGAAGAGCCGGACAAGCGGGCGCTGCTCAGCGCACTCTTCGGCATATTTGCGTTCATTGATGTGCCGCTGGTTTTTGGTTCGATCCGTTGGTGGCGCGACCAACATCCTCAGGCGGTCGTCATGGGAGAGCCCGGGTCTGGGCTTGATCCGATAATGTATAGAGTTCTTTTTTTCTCGTGGTTCGCCATGCTAGCTTTGATGACGCTGCTGCTTCGGCAGCGTTACAGGCTGGAAGCCATGAGGAGCGAGCTCGATACGGTGCAGCGCGAATTGGAGGCCGCATGAAGAATCTGGATAGTGTGTTCGCAGCCTATATGGCTGCGTGGGCCATTTTTATCGTTTACTATCTCACGGTCGCGCATCGCGCCACGGCGCTTCGGCGGGACATGGATCGCATCAAGAATTCGACGATCCAAGGAAAATAATTGGCGGCGAAGAAGAAGGTCGGGATTGTGCTGTTCCAGCTCGGCGGGCCGGATTCGCTCGAGGCCGTTCAGCCGTTTCTGCTGAATCTGTTTCGCGACCCCGACATTATTCCCATGGGCCCGCTGGGGTTTTTGCGCGGGCCGTTGGCCAGGCTCATTTCGTCGCGGCGTTCGGTCCCGGTGCGCGGCAAGTATGCGGAGATTGGCGGGCGTTCGCCGATTGGAACGTTGACCGAACGGCAACGCGGCGCGCTGGTCGAAGCGCTTGCCACCGAAATCGATCCCGTAGCAGTTGTCGCTATGCGGTACTGGCATCCGCTCACCAGGGAAGCGGTTGCGTCGCTGCGCAAGACTGGTCCGTTCGATGAAATCGTGCTGCTGCCGCTCTATCCGCATTTTTCGTATGCCACGACGCTGAGCAGCTTGAAAGAGTGGCGGCGAGTTTACGGGGAGCCCGCCGGCGGCCCGCCACAAAAAACAATCAGCCAGTTTTACGACCACCCTCTTTATATTCAAGCGCTCGCGCAACGAATCGGATCCGTGTTGCGGCAATTCGCGGATAGTTCTCGCGTGCATCTGGTATTCAGCGCGCATGGGTTGCCAATGAGTTTGGTCGAGAAGGGCGACCCGTACCCGGGACAGGTCGAAGCCACGGTCCGGCTAGTTTGTGAAGAGGGAAGGAAACAGTTTCCCGGTTGGCCAGTGACACATTTGTTGTGTTACCAGAGCCGGGTTGGGCCGGCCAAGTGGCTTCAGCCGCCGCTGACGGACACGATCGAGCGGCTCGGCACCGAAGGGGTCAAGGAAATGCTGGTTGTGCCGATTTCGTTCGTAACCGAGCACATCGAGACGCTGCATGAGATCAATATTGAGGCGCGGGCGGAAGCTAAGAGGTTCGGTGTCGAGGTCTTCCGCATGATGCCCGCGGTTGGCGATTCGCCACTTTTTATAGCGGCGTTGAAGGATCTTGTACTTCGAGCTATAGGCATGGCAGGAGCCCCGCAGGCGGTTCAGACCTCTTCGGCCGCCTCGTAATAGATATTGGAGGGGCCTCGAAGAGCTATGGCCCTTCGCGATTTTCGGCATCTCCACTTTATTTCAGCTGAACAAAGAGCACAAAAGTTCCCGTTGCGCTATAATTTTGTCTTCAAAATAACGCTATGAAAACTTCCTATCATCCTGTCATTCATCGATTGGCTGTATTCACCGTTGTTTGGACGGTTCTTCTCTTAATTGCCGGAGCGTTGGTTACCTCCAACGCCGCCGCGCTTTCGGTACTCGACTGGCCGAAATCGCACGGCGCCTGGATTCCGTCACCATTGACCGGCGGGGACATCTACGAATATTCGCACCGCGTCATTGCCGGCGTACTTGGAGTTCTCACGCTTGTCCTCGCGGCTTTCATTTGGATAAAAGAGGAGCGGCGGTGGCTGCGCTGGTTCGCCGTGATCGCTCTGGGCGGCATCGTGGCGCAGGCCATTCTGGGCGGCGAAGTCGTGATCCGGCTGTTGCATTACTGGCTGCCAGTAATGCACGCTTGCTTTGCGCAAATTATGTTTGGAGCCCTTTTGGGCATTGCGGTGTTCACGAGCAAGTGGTGGATCGCAGACCATCCGGCATTGGAAGATCGCGGTTCCATGTCGATCCATTCGCTGGCGCTATTGAACGCGGGCGTGATTTTCTTTCAGGTTTTTCTTGGCGCTGGGTTCCGGCATAACGACATGCCGATCTGGCCGCATGCCGCTGGGGCTCTGGCCGTGCTTGCGATGGTTATTTGGACTGCCGCGGTTCTGCGCAAGCGCTTTGAGAAATCGCGTGAGCTGACGGTTATGCGTATGCTGCTTCATTCTATCTTTGGAGTGCAATTTCTTCTGGGGATTGGCGCGTACTGGGAGCGACTGGTGACCGCGGAAGCGCCGCGGCCTCCACAATTGCTGGTCGCTTTGACTGTGACGCACACGGTGGTTGGAGCTTTGTTGTTCGCCGTCTCAATCTTGACGATTCTTGTTTGCTATCGCTTGGTGCCGCGCGCCGGGGGAGTGGCCGTAACATCGTCCGACCGGGTGGCTGCTCGATGAGCACGGCGCGTACCGCGGAACTGACGCTAGCTTCACGGGCCAACGCCTACATTGCACTGACGAAGCCGGATGTTTCGTTTCTCGTTTTGATGACCACTGGCGCAGGATATTACATGGGCGCACGCGGCGCAGTGGATTGGCTGCACTTGAGCCAAACTGTTTTTGCCACGCTGCTGATCGCCGCGGGCACGGCCACCTTGAACCATTACATCGAGCGTGACTCCGACCGCTATATGCGGCGCACGGCTTCGCGTCCGCTTCCCAGCGGCCAGTTGCAGCCTCGCGAGGCATTGTCGTTTGGCGTGACACTCTGCGTTGCGGGCGCTCTTGCTTTGTATTTCACCGGTGGGATTCTCGCTTCCGCGCTCGGTGTTCTTACTTGTCTCAGCTATCTGCTCGCGTACACGCCTCTCAAAAAGCGCACTGTTTGGGCGACTTTTGTTGGGGCATTTCCCGGAGCAATCCCGCCGATGATTGGGTGGGCGGCCGCCACCGGCCATTTGGACCGCGGCGCTTGGCTGCTCTTCGCCATTCTGTTTGTTTGGCAGTTTCCGCATTTCCACGCGATCGCATGGATGTACCGGGAAGATTACGCGCGCGCCGGGATTCTGATGCTGCCGGTGGTGGACCGCGAAGGGACGCGCACGTTTCGTCAAATTATTCTTACGTCCATCGCGCTCGTGGGCGTAAGCCTCTTGCCTGCCGTGATGGGATTGGCTGGTGCGCGATATTTTTTTGGCGCGCTGGTGGTCAGCACGGCGCTCGTCCAAGTTTGTTTGTGGGCGGCCAAAGAGAAGACAAACGTGCGAGCCAAATGGTTAATGCATGCCACCGTACTGCACATTCCCGTTTTGCTCGGCTTGATGGTTTACGACAAAATTCCGCGCTAAGCCTGTTTCCGATGGGAAGGACATTCGCCAACTTATGTTTTCACAGGCCGCGCTCAATGCCTCTTTAAACGGCACCAGCGCAGTGCTGCTCGCCTGTGGTTATGCGGCTATCCGCAACGGAAAAATCAAAATACATAAAGCATTCATGATTTCCGCGTTTTCAGTCTCGACCGCGTTCCTGATCTCCTACGTGATTTATCACATTCGTGTCGGTCATGTTGCGTTCCAGGGGCATGGGTGGATTCGCCCGGCATATTTCGGGTTGCTGCTCTCGCATACAGTGCTGGCGGTCGTCATCGTGCCGATGATTTTGATCACGCTGCGCCGCGCATGGCTTGAAAAGTTCGATCAACACCGAATCATCGCGCGCTGGACGCTGCCATTGTGGTTCTACGTGTCCGTCACCGGAGTGATCATTTACGTGCTCGTCTATCAGGTTTACGCCCCGCGTGTAGGGTAGCGCCTGACGGCTCGGCGCGGAATCACCGGAAAATGAACGGGAAGATTCGACCTGGAGCGAAGCAACGTGAGACCGGATTGGTTAAGTCCGCGGGGGGAGTTCCGACCGTTTTTCGGGGCGCACGAGTGAACCGGTCTGCGAAGAGCGCACAGCTTGCCGCGTCCCGGCCTTCGGAAAGACTACATGCCAGAAATCATTCTTCGGGTTCGCAAAGCCCACTCCGACAAACCGCCGTTCTTGCTTTTCACGGACCGAGGTGACGAAACACTCTACGGATTCCGAAGTCATCTCGTTGATTATGCGGACCATCTGGCCGGGCAACAGGGGAGCATCCATCACGATGAGTGCCCCGTGAGCGCTTACGAACTGCGTAAACGCCTTCAAGTCGATGGCTTCGCCCTCTGGCATCTGGCAACGAACTTTCAATGGTATCTCGAGAGTGATTCGGACTGTGCGACGACGCTCAGGGTATCTCGACCGATGCATGAACCCGCCTTGGAAGGGGCCTAGGAGTGAAAGCTTGCCATGTTTGGAGAATAATAACAAGGGATTGCGGCAGTCTGGCTACGTTCAAACCAGAAGGGAATTAGGCTGGCGGGAGCGAGGAGATGACGGCCGCAGTGAATTCCTGGGTGCCGGCTTTGCCGCCAACGTCCTGTGTGACGTGCTTGCCTTCCTTGTAGACCTTGTCCAAGGCAGCTTCGATTCGGCCGGCGGCGGACCTTTCGCCGAGATGATGCAGCATCATGATGCCGCTCAGAAGCAGAGCCGTAGGATTGGCCAGGCCCTTTCCGGCGATGTCTGGCGCCGTGCCGTGTACGGCCTCGAACATGGCCGCTTCGTCGCCGATGTTGGCGCTGCCGACGACACCCAGTCCGCCGACGAGGCCCGCGGCCAGGTCGCTCATCACGTCGCCATATAAATTGGGAAGCAATAGCATGTCAAATTGCTGGGGATTCAGGACCATTTGCATGCAGGCGTTGTCGACTATGAGTTCTTTGTATTCGATCTCGGGATATTCGGGCGCGACGTTTCGGATGGACTTCAGAAAAAGTCCATCAGAGAGCTTCATGATATTTGCCTTGTGGATGGCGTGAATTTTTTTTCGCCCTTCGCGCCTGGCGTATTTGAATGCGAAGTGGGCAATCTGCGTGGAAGCTTTTTCGGTGATGATCTTCAGGCTCTCGACAACGCCGGGAACCACTTCATGTTCCAAGCCGGAGTAAAGATCCTCGGTATTTTCGCGGATCAGAACGACCTCCACATTTTCAAACCGCGATTTTACCCCTGGAAGATTTTTGACTGGCCGGACATTCGCGTAAAGATTGAGAGTCTTTCTGAGGGCGACGTTGATGCTTGGCGCGCCTCCGGCGATGGCGGTGCCCATCGGTCCTTTGAGCGCCACGCGGTTGCGCCGCACGGATTCGACGGCCTCTTGGGTGACAAACTGGCCCGTTGCCGAAGCTGTCCCGGAGCGCGCTTCGACTTCTTCCCAATCGAATTGAACCCCGGCGGCTTCGAGGATGGCGCATGTGGCTCCCGCGACTTCCGGGCCAATCCCTTCGCCGGGGATTAATGTGACGGTATATCTCATGGCGTATCCTATTGTATGCGAAGCACATAGGCTTGTCGAAATGCGGTCGTTTCCCATGTTTCCAGGGACGAAAATTGGCGTGGAACACCGAGATGCGGTTGTGCAAAAGGTTTGCTATACTTTAATGGAAAGATGCATCGCGGGCTTGCCTGCGAGCGGAGGCCAAAGGAAATTATGATTAGTCTGACTCCTACTGCCAGCACCAAGGTCAAGGAAATCATGGGCATGCAGAATCCTGTCCCGGTGGCGTTGCGCGTTGCCGTCGTAGGCGGAGGCTGCTCGGGTTTCCAGTACCACATGGCGTTTGAAAACCAGACCAATGAGACCGATCAAGTCGTCGATTTTAACGGGCTCAAGGTGGCGGTTGACCAAATGAGTTCGATGTATTTGGATGGCGTCGAGATTGATTACATCGAGACCATTGAGGGCGCCGGGTTTAAGTTCAATAACCCGAATGTGAAGAGCACCTGCGGCTGCGGCAGCTCGTTCAGCGTTTAATGGATAGCGTCAAATTTGCCACATTTAATTCATTCTATCGTTCTGTCGCAGAATGATAGAATGAATTAAGGAAGCTGGGGCATCGCAAACAGCCCCATGCGGAGTTCCAGGCCCTTGAACACAGCGTTCGAGGGCCTTTTTTATGCCCGCGAGTGTAGCCGAATGGGACGCGCGATACCGAGAGGCAGCACAAAATGCTGCTGCGGAGCCCGCAAGCATTGTGTCTGAATGGTTGCCGTTGCTTCCGAGCGGGTCTGTGCTGGATATTGCTTGTGGAGCTGGGCGGCATGCCCTCCTGTTGGCCTCCTGCGGCGCATCGGTAACGGCGGTCGATTGGTCGGCAACAGGGCTCGAGGTGCTTGAGAATCGCGCGCGAAACGCGAAGTTTCCGGTGCGCCGAGCGGACGCGGCTGCGCAGGCGGAGCTTGCAAAGCCTCAGGCGGGCGAACTCTTGCTGATCCAGGCGGATCTTGAAAAGATCCAACTGCCAACTGCTTCTTTCTCCTTGGTTGTCTGCGTGCAGTACCTGCAAAGATCGCTTTTCGCGCAAATGGCGCACGCCTTGCAGCCGGGCGGTTTGCTGCTTTTTGAAACTTTCACGCGAGCGCGGCTCGATTATTCAAATGGCCCTCGCAATCCTGCATATCTTCTTGAGCCAGGAGAGCTGCGCACGGCGTTTCCCGAATTGTACGTTTTGTTTTATCGAGAATTGAATGCCGGGCAGGGAATTGCCAGTTTAGTTGCGCAGAAGCCCCTGCGTGGTTAATGACGAGAATCCTGACGAAACGGACAAGACTTGGGGCCTTCCTGTTTGCAATCGCTTGTACGCACCCGTATTCTAAAGTGCCAGCATGAAGATAGCGCTTGCGCAGTTCAATCCCACGGTAGGCGATTTTGCAGGGAATTCGGCTCGCATCCTGAACTTGGCGGAAAAGGCCAGGCAGCAGGGGGCGGACCTCGCCGTTTTTTCCGAGCTTTGCCTCTGCGGTTACCTTCCGCAAGACCTCCTCGAACGGCCTTCCTTCATCGATCGCAATCATATTGAGTTAAAGCAACTTGCGGCCAAGCTGCCGCTTCCGGCCATCGTGGGATATGCGGGCCGAGTGAAAAATGGCACGGGAAAATCGATTGCCAACAAGGCGGCTTTGATTTGCAGCGGCCGCGTGGTGTTCGAGCAGAGCAAGATGCTGCTGCCGACGTACGACGTGTTCGACGAGTCGCGGTATTTTCAGCCGGCCGGCAAACAATCCGCATACGGATTTGGGAGAGAGCAGCTGGGCATCACGATTTGCGAAGACGTTTGGAACGACAAAACGTTTTGGGCAGAATGCCGGTACGATCGCGATCCCGTAACGGAACTCGTTGGGCAGGGAATTACGGTGCTGCTGAATATCTCGGCTTCCCCTTATACGATTGACAAGCGCGCGTTGCGGCTCGAAATGCTCCAGTCGATTGCCAAGAATCAGGGACGGCCCATCATTTATGTGAATCAGGTGGGCGGGGACGATAGCTTGATTTTTGACGGAGCGAGCATGGCGTTGACCGCGGAAGGAGAAGTCGCGGCGCAGGCCAGGGCTTTTGAAGAAGACCTGGTTTTGTTCGATACCGTAACCGGTGAAGGAGAGATTCACGCGCAGCCGCATGAAGAGATTGCCTATGCGTATCGGGCGTTGGTCACCGGGACTCAGGATTACGTCCACAAATGCGGATTCCAGAAGGTTCTGATCGGATTGAGCGGCGGAATTGACTCCGCGGTCGTGGCGAGTATCGCTGTCGACGCTCTGGGCGTGGGAAATGTGTTGGGCGTCTCCATGCCGGGGCCGTATTCCTCGGAAGGGAGCAAGGCGGATGCCAAGGCTCTGGCGAAGAACCTAGGCATAGAATTCGTCACGCTGCCGATTGGGGATGTATTCGACGCCTATCGAAAGACGCTCGCGCCGGCTTTCGGCGATCGGCCGATGGACGTCACCGAAGAAAATATTCAGGCGAGGATTCGCGGAAACTACTTGATGGCGCTTTCCAACAAATTCGGTTCCATGGTTTTAAGCACGGGCAACAAATCCGAGATGGCTGTGGGCTATTGCACGCTTTACGGCGACATGGCCGGCGGGCTCGCCGTGATTTCGGATGTGCCTAAACTCATGGTGTACGAGCTGGCCAGCTGGATCAACCGGGAGAGGGAACTCATCCCTGTTTCGAGCATTGAAAAGGTGCCTTCCGCCGAGCTGCGGCCAAATCAAAAAGATGAGGACAGCCTGCCACCCTATGACGTGCTGGACCGCATCTTAAAGGCATATATTGAGGATCTCCATAGCCCGGAGGAAATCGCCGATCACTATGGGTTTGACCTCAAACTTGTGCGAGACATTGCTTTGCTGGTTGACCGAAACGAATACAAACGCAAGCAAGCGCCGCCAGGACTTAAGATCACTTCGCGGGCTTTCGGATTTGGACGGCCGTTCCCGATCGCGCAGAAGTTTATTCCATAAAGAATGAGGTTTAGCGTGAAGACAGCAATCACACTGACAGCCATTTTTTTTATTTGCTTGACGGTCGCGACAATTGACGGGCAGGAGCGAAGCGGCACTTCCACTTCGCACTCCGGTGCGGTGCAATCTCCCATTCAGAAAACGGTGGAGATGTACCTGCGCAATCTGTACGCGTTCGGGTCCGACACTACCGTTCAGGTGGATGCTCCGAAGGATATCGGCGTCGAAGGGCTGCAGGAGCTCGATATTGTAGTGAAGATGGGAGACAACCAGCAGACCGGCAAGGTCTATGTCACCAAAGACGGCAAATATATGTTCCGCGGAGAGTTATCGGAGCTTTCCAAGGATCCCAATGCAGTGGCTCGCGCTCAGCTGCAGATAAAGAATAGCCCTTCCGTGGGGCCGGCTGATGCGCCCGTGACCGTGGTGGAGTTTTCGGACTTCGAGTGCCCTGTCTGCCGTGCGTTGCACGATGCAGTCCGCGGTCTCTTGCCGAACTACCCTCAGGTACGATTGATCTTTAAGGACTTTCCGCTCGACCAGATCCATCCCTGGGCGCGCACGGCGGCTTTGGCCGGCCGGTGTGGCTACCAGCAGGACCCTAAGGCGTTCTGGAAGATGTATGACCTCATTTATGACAATCAGGACGTAATTTCCGCGGAGAACGCCTGGGGGCAAATGACCGACTTTGCCAGTCGGTCTGGATTGAACCTCGACACGTTCAAGGCTTGCATGGCGAGCCCGGAAGCTGGGGCTGCGATCGATGCCAGCCGGGCGAACGGTTTGCTGCTTGAGGTCAACAGCACGCCGACGATCTTCGTGAATGGGCGGCGGCTCGTCGGAGCCGATCCGCATCTGTTGGAGCAGTACATCAAGTACGAGCTGGATCAGCACAAAGCGCAAAACGCTGCCAAGAACAATTAGAGAATCAGACCGCCGGGAAGGGCGAGGCGGAACAGGGAACGGGGGAAGGCCGTGGAGGCTAGCACAGGCCGTCCCCATTTTCTAGTTAACATAATATTACTTATCGGACGCAATGTCAAGAGGAATCTTTGGATATTTTGGGGTTTTCCACGCTTCTCAGGGATCAATCCTCCTGTGGCTTACTGCTCTCTTGAAGCGGAGGCCCGGCTGGCGCGGGGGGTGCGCCAGCCGGGTTGGTACGCACACGCAACGGAGACTCACAGAATTCGTCGAGTGCTTGGCGTAGAGTTCGCCAGCCCGTTGCTGGAAGTTCACAAAGCTCTTGTTGATTCAATGATTTGCGCAAGAGTATGGACCGTGTACCGTTTCTAGCCTTTCGGACTTCCGCGATAGGTCGGTAAACGGGGAAGCCACTTCCCCGCCGGAATCTAGCTGCAGTCGCTTTCTCGATCCCCAAAGCCTCTAGAAGCCTGCGACATCTAGCGACACCGCTCCGAAGGCCATGTCTGGCGTGCCTTGTCGCTTGCAAGGCCATTGGTTTGGGCTAATGCTGCGGCGTCGCGCGGGATGTCAGTATCCGCGAGGTGGTGTTTTCCCGGTTTCCAAGGCGACTCAAGGATTGCGCAGGAAGCGCGAATTGGAAGTCGCCATGGGGCGGCATGCCAGGCGCGAAGGATTGTTGAGCGAAAGGAATAGGGTGATGAAATTTATGGAACCTTCCATTTTTCGGGTCTCGAGCCTGCTAAGCAGTGTTTCTCGGCAATGGCTGGCGCGTTCGGTGCTTGTGAGCTTGCTCAGTTGGCTGGGGACGCCCACGCCGGCTGCCGCGCAGTCGCCACGGAATGACAGACGAGACCTGCGAGTGATGACCTACAACGTGAACGAAGGCACGGACTTCTTACAGATTCAAGCGGCGACGGACGTGAATTCGTTCCTGGTCGCTGTGGGGCAGACGATCACTCAGGTGCGTGGAACGAACCCTCCCGCGCGAATGCGAGCGGTGGCCAAACAGATCATCGATGCTGACCCCACGCTGGTAAGCTTGGAAGAGATAGACCAATGGTACACAGCGCCGTTCAATCCGAGTACGGGGACGTGTGGTGCGCCAACACTGGAATATGACATGCTTCAGGAGCTGCAGGATGCCCTTGCCGATCAGGGAGCGCACTATACGTTAGCCGAAGAAGGCCAGCAGTACGCGTTTCCCCCGATACCGGGATTTATTCCTCCGAGCACGTATCTATGCGTCGCGGTCGCCAATCACGTGGCAATTCTGGCGCGCACCGATCTCAATCCGGAAAGATTTCAATGGAGCAATCCACAATCGGCCCAATACGCCACCGTGCTGCAGTTCCCTTCACCGATTGGGCTGCTGCCGCTGCCGCGAGCCTGGGTGTCTGTAGACGCAACGTTTGACCACAAGGCATTTCGATATATCGGGACTCATCTGGAATCTGTGGTTCCAGCCATCCGCCAAGCGCAAGGAGCCGAGCTGCGTGCCGGTCCGGCAAACACGTCGCTGCCGGTGATTCTTGCGATGGATTCCAACGCGCAGGCGGCGCCGCTACCGCAGGACCCGGCCTACATGGATTTCATTGCAGCGGGCTATAACGATGGGTGGGCGGAGAACTTTCCGTTTGTTCTGGGGCTCACCTGCTGTCAGGACGAAGCAGATAACAATCCCGTGTCGCAGCTCTATCAACGCATCGACCTGATTCTGACCTTGGGGGACGTCAAAGTCCGAGACATTGCGCTGTTCGGCGCGGATCCCAGGGAGCGGATCATCGACGGACTGTGGCCATCGGACCACGCCGGAGTTGCCGCACACGTGAGAATCGAACGGGAGTAGCACAACCACTGGACAGGAAGTGCTGCAATTGCGCCAGGATTCCCGCTCCCAGCGGGGGTCCTGGCGTAAAAATCAGTGTACCCCGATCTTTGCGAGCAGCCGCGCGAACCGAGGATCGGCGCGAAGAGGATCGGCCATGGGTTCAGCACCGAGATAAACCAGGCGGTCGGTGCGCTCCGTGTAGGCGCGATCGAGCCAGTCGAGAGCCGTGCTGTTTTCACCGAGGCCGGTGTAAACAGCAGCGAAGTAAAGCGATGAAACGTAGCGCGATTGGGCGAGGCGCCGGAGATCATCGAGAGCTTTCCGCGCACCTGCCGCATCGCCAGAAAGAGCAACCGTATGACCGTACAGGGAGATCATGACCGGATGGTCGCCAGAGATTTTGCGTCCCTGTGAAAACTGCTCCAGAGCTTCCTTGTACATTTTCTTTTCACGAAGAGCCGAGCCGAGCCAGATGTAAGCGAGCCAGTAATTGGGATATTGCTCGATCGTGCGGCGCGCCTGGACAATCGCGGCATCGTAATTACGCGAATAGTAGTAGATCTCCGTACGGGCGGTATTGAACAAAGGTGAGACAGGATCAAGGTCGAGCGTGCGCGAGTTTTCCTCCAATGCCTGCGGCAATCGGTTGCGGGCAATGCAGTAGTGGCCGAACCAGAGATGTGCGGTGGGGTTGTTCGGATTGAGTGCCATGGCGCGCTGAAACTCGCGCTCTGCGACCTCGAAATTCCAGTCGTAGCTGAAAGCGACATTGCCGAGGACGGCGTGAGCCTCCCCGAGCTGGGGGTCCAGTTGGAGGGCGTGCTCGGCAGCCACACGGGCTTTAGGTTTGGCTTCGAGCGGCGACATGTCGTCGTAGGGCACCTGCCCGAGCAAAGCATAGGAGCTGGCGAGACCAGCGTAAGCGAGAGCGTATTGTGGGTCTCTTTGGATCGCTTCCTGGTAAGCTTCGATGCTTTTGTGAATATCCCCGCGATTCGTCCAATAAAATCGGCCGCGCAGGTAAGCATCATAGGCTTCTGGGTTGACGGAGCGGGTTGCCACACCAGAGGCGCTCGTCTCGGTAGTGCTGGCTAACGCCACGCGAATCTGACTGGCAACGGCAGTGCCAACCTCATCTTGAACGAGCAGAATGTCCGTAAGATCGCGGCTATAAGAATCAGCCCAAAGATTGGTTTGGTCGCTGACCTGGATGAGCTGGACATCGATACGCACCTGATCGCCTTCGCGGCGCACGCTGCCCTCGAGGGCATACTGGACATCGAGAGCTCGGCCAATTTCCTTGAGGGATTTCCCGGACTCCGCGTTGGAAGATGCAGCTGCAATCACGCCGAGGCGCTGCGGATCAAGGCTGCCAAGCCGCGTAATCATCTCGTCGGTCAGGCCCGCGCTGAAATAGTCCTGCTTGGGATCGCCGCTCAGATTTTTGAAAGGCAAAACGACGAGACGGACTTTTTCTGGTAGCGGAGTCCTGGTCGGGATCCACTTGTAAACTGCATAGGCGATGATGCACAGAATCGCGGCAGCGGCTGCCAACCCAAGAGTAACTTGCTTTCTGAAGCGAGGGGGCGTCTTGTCTGGATCCAATGAGGGAGTAACTTCGTGGGCCGCATCAGGGACGGGTTCGACGACCGGAGGAACTGTGGCACCAGAGATTTTCTCCGCGAGGCTGTCGATGTCGGGATCGGGGACAAACGCGGCGTCGGCGTCGGGGTCATCGGCTGGTTGACGCCGTTTGAACCACTCATCCAGTTCATTGGCGTAGGCGTATACCGTTGATTTTTTCTGGTGCTCGTGCCGCCGGACGGGAAGTCCTTCGCTCTTCTCCCAACGCTGGACGGTGCGAATTTCGCGGCCAAGATGGCTGGCAATCTCCTTCCAGGAAACCAGTTTCTTGCCAGAAAGGGGCGAGTCTTCGGGACCGGGCTTGGCTCCGCTTGTCGGAATGTCGGGGGAAGACATTGAATCGATTCAGTGCGCGGATTATACCTTAGAAAACCGTCAGGTTTGAAAACACGCGGTCAGCATTTGATGAGCGTTAACATCAGCGGGCTGCCTTGGCGGCGACGGCACCCGCGGCGGCGCCTATGGCGAGCCACTTGGTGGCACGGAGAATGCGGTGCAGGACGCTTCCGCCTTTTGCGGCGGCTACTGCGGCGTCTTTTTCCTTCGTCAGAGCAGCGTTCTCGGTCTTCTCATCGCTGAGGTCAGCTTGTGCGGTAGCAAGCTTTGCCTGGCAGGCTTTGCAGTCCATGGCAAAGTCGTAGAGGGGTTCTAGATCGGCTTCGGGCAGGATGGCGTCAGCGGGTTGGCCTGTTTTTGGTTGCGGGTTGCTTGGGACTGTTGCGGCGCCCCGTGGTGGCCCCGGTAGGGCTGCCTGATTGGTAGATGTGGACGATGGCGATGACGTGTCACCTTGAAGGGTAATCGGAGCGGGCAGAGAAAGCGCGCTCGGGAGATCTTTGAGGATTTGAGCTGTGGTCACGGCCGCTTGTTTTTGGGCGGATAACTGGGCGAGGGTTTGGTTGAGGAGAGTGTCGCGGTCGTGCTGACTGGCTGCAGCGTCGGTGATGGTTTTCTGGGCGGCGGCGAGTTGCGTGGCGAGTTGGGCGCGGTCGCGGCGGTCGGCTTCCCAGGAGACGTAGATGGTGATGGCCAAGATTACGGGGACTAGGATTTCTGCGAGCTTTAGCAAGATTCGCGTGGTCATGTGTATTTCTCTCAGCGACGCGGCGTCTGGCGCAATGCATCTGGGCCGCGATGTATCAGAGGGCACGATGTATCGTACCCCTACAGATAATGTGGACGGCGGGCCAGCACTTGGCCAGGGTAGGCGGGATTTGCGCCGCCGTTCCAGGCTAGGAGGCCGCGCGTGGTGTCGCCGTTCATGGCGTCGAGCTTCTTGCGAAGGAGCTTGCAGCCTATGGCGAGGCCCTGTTCGGGATCGCAGATCGCCGAAAGGAATGTGGCGTCGAAGCCCATTTCACGAGCGACTTGACCCATCACTTGCATTAGCCCCCAGGAGAAGCCGCGCGCGTAGGCTTCGGAAGCGGTGATTTTGTTATTCGTGTAGAGATGCGCGACATATTTGGCGAAGAACGCGGGCTCGTAGCGCATGGCCCAGGTGTTCCAGGACGACTCCTGCTCGACGATTGCGCAGACGAGCGCAGGATCGAGCGATTGTGCGGCGGCAGCTTTACGAGCTAGCGCGACGAGTTGAGGCGTGGAAGTCATTTGTCTGCGTAAACGGTCTCGATGAAATGAATGAAGAACGCTCAATCGCGGTGGCGGCGTCCGTTGATCTCGACGAAACGGACCATCGGCGGTTCGGGCGCATCAATTCCCTGCTTGCGCGCGATGGCGTGCAGCGCCGCATAAATGTGCGGCAGATGATTGGTGGCGATGTCCCGCACGAAAGCGCGCACGATTTCGTCGTTGCGCATGCGGCGGTGCAGCCAGCGCAGAAAGAGGACGAACTGCACGCCGACGGACACGAGGGCGACCAGGATTGCGGACCAGGAGATGGGCATGGGAAGGCTCTCAGAGTGAGAGGAGGTAAATGAGATAGAGGAAGTAGAGGAGGTAAAGGAGAAAACAGTTTCTCTGAAACCCCCGGAACCTGGTGTGATTCGCAGAGCGAGACTCCGATTCCTTTACGTCCTGTACTTCTCTTACCTCCTCGTATTTCCGCAACTCGGCTAATGGGTTGCAGCGGGACTGTGCGGTCTGGTTTATCAGGGCTGCGTGCAGGTGACGGTCAGAGTGACGGCATCGTTGATGATCGCCCAGTCTGTGGGCGCATTCTGCAGCACATTACGCACCGCTTCTTCATGGGAGCCGGCGGGGATTCCGCTCTGGACGACGTTGTGCGTCCCATCGCTTAATGTCACGGTGTAGGTGTTCGGCATGGGTGTCCTCCTTTCTGCTTGAAGAGACTTAGTTGCTCGCTCTCCTGCTCGGCGATTTCAATCGGAAGCCGGGGAAACTTGCGTTGCTTAGAACAGCGTGCTGGGCAGAGCGCCAAGAGTCGCGCCTAGTCCAGAGCCGAGGGAGGTGAAGAATCCCTGGCCGCTGCGGCCGGCATTGGCTCGGACATTCAGCAATTGAGAGGGAATGCCGAGGGTCTTGCCGAGTAGGTTGGAGTCCACGCCGTAGAGGCCGGAAAGGCCTTGCAGAGCGGACAATTGCTGCTGATAGGCGGTATTGGCGAAAGCGAGCTGGTTCTGCTGCGCTTGATTCCCTTCCGCGACGCCCTTCTGGCGAGCTAGTTCGTCGGTTAATTCGCTGAAGCCGGCGGAGTTGTTGGTGGCGGCCACGCGATTGGCGGCGGACTGTTGGAGCGAATCAAAGGCGCTGGCGATCGAGCCTTGCGACTGGCTCGTGACGGCGGCTTGCTGCGCGGGACTGAGGCCAGGATTGTTCAGAATGCTTTGGTATTGCGAGCTGATGGTGTTGCCGAGTTGCTGCTGCTGATTCAGGAATTGCTGGTTTTGCGAGTTGATGCTGGCGAGCTGCTGGTTGGTCATGTTTAGCGTTTGGGTCTGTGCGCGACTCATAAGGCCTCCCGGTTTACTTACAGAAGTTTCGTCGATACGTTTTTTATGGGGCGACTGCGCTAGATGGTTAGGGCGACGGTGATGGTCGCGGGATCGGTTTGCGTCACGGTGACTATAGCGTGCACGAGCCGGCCTTGGATGGCCGCGAGCGCCGCTGCTACCGAAGCAGACTCTTGCGTGAGTGTGTCGAAACTGAACGAGGCCGTTAGATTCACGGGATCGCCAGGACCGAAGTCCCATGAAGCGGAATTTGTCGTCATGGGCATGGATTTACTCCACGGACATTCCTTCCTCCATTACAGAGAAAAGTTTGCGGCCGGCGCGGCCAATCTTTTGCAGTACGGCGTCCAGGCATCATCGCGGTTCCAGCCGAGGTGCGCGATGCGTTTGCCAAAGGTGCGCGCAATTGGCGGCGGCAGCCAGGCGTGGACGTCCTCGAGGCCGCGCTGCCATGCGTCGCGCTCTGTGGCGGCGTGCAGTTGGAGCAGCCAGTGCCAACGCTGGCGCGGCGTGCCGGCGTTTGGATCGAGGAGCAGGTACGCTTCCGCAGTAAGGCGGAGCAGCGCGGCGCCGATGATTTTTTCTTGCGGTTCCTCGGTCTTGGCGCTGGGGTGGCTTTCCTCGTTTGCTTCCGCTTCCGAGAGAATCAGTTTTGTTACGAAGAGCGGATTTCTCAAATTCGGGAGCGGGTAATCAAAACCTTGAGCCGCGTGAAT
>JBARCY010000271.1:0-8096 GCA_049794595.1 Candidatus Acidiferrum sp. | reverse complement strand
TGCAGAACTTCTGATGAGAGTCTTCGTCTTGCACGCTGACGCCGACGATCGCGGCGTTTTTTTGCTGATACTGGGCCAAGTCGCGCTGGAAATTGTGAGCTTCGAGGGTGCATCCAGACGTGAAATCCTTTGGATAAAAATAGAGCACCACCCACTTGCCCTTGAAATCGTGCAGGCTAACAGGCTTGGACTCTTGCTAATTGAGCGTAAAGTCCGGGGCCTGACTGCCCACGGCAGGGGCCTTGCTATCCGCGCGCATTCCGCGTAGACCCAGGCCCAATCCAGCTAACAGCAGTACTCCAATCACAATTCCCGCGATTTTCATGTTTTTCCCTGGTACGTAATCCTTGAACTGGTTGTTGATTATTGCAAGAGGAACGATATCACAGCGAAAACCCATCTCGCATGATCACTCGAGCAAGGTTATGGTACCGCACGGAGGAAGTGGATGCTAGTGCGGTCGTGTGAACCGGCCAAAGCCCACGCGAAGCTGGAGCGTATTGATGCCGGGATTGAAATTACCAAGCCCGGCGTTGGAAATATGCATGAAGCGAAGCTCGACGTTCCAATTGTACTTGCTTTGCAGAAAATGCAAGCCTAGGGCGCCGCTCGTCGTGAAGTTGATGCGCGAAGTGCTGCCAGAAGGCACATTGGTATTTGTAAAGAGCGTGCCGCCTCCGAGTTCGAAGTATGGAACGACTTTGCGCGGTTTCGTAAAATTCCACTTCAAAGCGAAAGGGTTTAGGCCGAAGCCGTAAGCGTTGCCGGTGCGCTGAACCACCATGAAAACCGGCACGACATCGACCGCATACTCGAATTCACCGCGCAAGAAGCCAGGCCCATGCGGCGCGGTCAGAATCCAACCGTAGCGCGCGCCCACGTTCCAAACGTCACTGCTGGCCGTGCTTCCGTTCAATCCATGGCCGCCGCCGGTCCACACTTGCAGGTCGTTGCCGCCCTCCTCGGGGCCCGCCTGGGCCCGCGATGCCGGGGTAAATAAGAATGCTGCAAAAAGCAAACCAGCGAACAGTCGCGTCACTGTGCAGTCTCCCTCCCGCCTTCGATTCGTCCCAGGAAAAAATGGGTGCACGGAAGATACAGAAAAACGGCGGCAAACGCGACATACATTTACATTACTTCAGATAAGTTCGCACGATGTGAATGACGTCGTCGGCGGCTTCTTCCGAAGATTTGGAATTGCGCGGCATATGATTTCGAATGTGGTCTTCCATCAGCTCGCCCATGAGGCTGTTGATGGCGCCCCGCGCGGCGGCCAGGCGCTGAAGCACCTCGGCGCACTGTTCGTCTTCATTGAGGCCGCGGAGAACGCTTTCCAGCTGGCCGATGACTTTTTTGGTGCGGGTGACGAGATCGAGTTTTTCGCGAGAAGTATGCGACATTTTGCTTGTATACCCTATGGGGGTATGGTATCAACGTTCGTGCCCTGCCAGCAAGGGCCTTCTGCACAGTAGAGCAAACCACGGGCCGCTTCAACTGCTCCGTGGCGCGCCTCATTGCGTGGCCAGCGTTTATTAGCCCGTAATGAACGGCCATTTATTTTACCGTATTTGTTATTCGAAGCAGGCCGCGACCGGCGGGAGCCGGAGCCGAAGTTGGAGCAGAGTACAGAGATGCGACGGTTCGTCACGCAATTCGCCGTGTTTGCCGGGATGTGGCTGCTGGGTTTTGCGCTTGCCGCGCGAGCGCAGGATCCAGTCCTGTCGCAGCAGGATTCTTCTGGAGACGAGGCACCTTCGGCTGCTCCCGATCCGCTTCCGGTAATGTTTCCGCATCAAGAGTGGGACCGTCTCTGGCTTTCCGGGCAAGTCAACATCATTTCGCAGTGGCATCCGGCGTTTCGTTCGCCGTATCAAGGGCCGCACAGCCTTAGCCCTGAGGCGCAGGATGCCAGTTCGCGTGTGTTGACGCTCTTCACCGGGCTGCGCCTTACCGGGACCACCGAACTGCTTTGCGACGTGCAAGAGACGGGCGGACACGGGATCGGGGAGGCGCTGGGTCTTGCCGGATTCACGAACCTTGATGTCGTGCGCAATCCTTCACTCAGCAAAGCACCCTACATCGCCCGGCTGATGGTGCATCAGATCATTCCACTGGGGCACGCGAAAGAGAGTGCAGACCAGACTCCTTATTCTCTCTTTCGCGAACTGCCCGAGCGCCGCCTGGAGGTGAGCTTCGGCAAGTTCAGCTTGGCCGATTTTTTCGACGTCAATTCGTACGGGAGTGACTCCAATTTTCAATTTTTGAATTGGACGGTCGATAACGCCGGCACCTATGACTATGCGGCCGACACTCGTGGATACACCTTCGCCGCAATGTTTGAATATCACGACCGTTGGGGGACGGTGCGGTTTGCCGAAACGTTGATGCCCAAAGTGGCCAACGGCATTCAACTGGACGCGGACATGGCCCGTGCTCGATCCGAGAATATCGAATTTGAATTTCACAAAAGGACCATACGCGGTCACACGGGTGTGTTACGCCTGTTGACGTTCGTGAATCACGCGAACATGGGGGATTACCAGCAAGCCATCGACAATTTTCTTGCGGGTCTCACGCCGCTGCCGGAGATCACCGCGCACCCGCTGCAAACGACCGTCAAGTATGGCTTCAGCGCGAATTTCGAGCAGCCGCTAAACGACTGGTTCGGCGTATTCGGCCGCTGGGGATGGAACGAAGGAGAGCACGAATCCTACGCGTATACGGAAGTGGATCAAACGGATCAGATCGGCGCTGGCTTCAAAGGCTCGCTCTGGAAGCGCAAGTGGGATCGCGCGGGCGCTGTGTTTGTATCCAACGGAATTTCGCGCGACCATGCGGAATATCTGGCTCTGGGCGGTGAGGGCTTTTTGCTGGGTGATGGCCGCCTGAACTACGGCCGGGAAAATATTGTCGAAGCCTATTACACGCTGCATGCTTGGCGCGGGATTTATCCGGCGTTCGGGCTGCAACACATCAATGATCCCGGTTACAACCGCGACAGGGGGCCGGTGCTCGTGCCAACGCTGCGCTTGCATGTGGAGTTTTAAGTTTGAGGCGAACGAGCTGGCACTTGCTCCCGGAAACGCCAAGAGACTCGCTTCGAGAAATTTTCCCTTAATAATCTTCTGCGTGGGCCGCGCCGCTGCCTGCGCGCAAAAAGTGTTGACGTTTAAAGTGCGGCATTGCGCATATAGCTTTCCCGCTGGCTGCGCATATCATCGCCGCGCAGTTCCCGTAAAGCGCAGGTCACGAATTCCCCTGTGACTTTTTTGCGCCAGCTCATGTCGAAGTCCGTATTGTCCAGCGGTTTGGCGACACGCGCAGCGAGAACGGCGGCTTCCGCAATCGCATCTGCGTTCAGCGCGCGCCCTTCGAGCGATTTGGCTGCGTCCACCGCGACCAACGGACGGCACGCTGCCGAGCCAATCACGATGCGCGCCTCCTCGACAACGCCGGCCCCCGAGAGGCGCGCGGCGGCGGCTACCGACAGCACCGGAAAATCAAACGAGCCACGCCGTCTTAGCTTCCAGTAAGTGCTCTTCCAGCCGTGCAGATCATCAAGCAAAACTTCCGCCAAAATTTCGTTCGGTCTCCGCTTGATATAATCCAAGCCGTCATTGTTATAGAGCTCCGCGAGCAATACTTCGCGATCCTGGTTTCGCGAGACCAGGCGCACTCGCGCGCCCAGCGCGATGAGCGCCGGAGCCGTGTCCGTCGAAGAGACTGCCATGCACTTTGGGCTTCCCGGCGCGACCCAGCAGATGTCGCCGTCTTTTTTCAAGCAAAAGTTGATTGCCTTCCGCCATTCGTAATTTTGGTCGTAATAGTTGCAGCGCGTATCGAGGCAAAGATTCCCGCCAAGTGTCGCCATGTTTCGAATCGGCGGCGTTGCCACCAGAGAAGCCGCCTGCGCAAGCGCCGTCAAGCCATTCCTAAAACGCTCGTCTCTTGCAATGTCCGCGAGCGTGGCACAAGCTCCGAGCCGCAATCCCGCGTGGTCCAATCTCATGCGCCGCAATTCTTCGATGCAGCGCAGACTCATCAGAGTTCGCGGGATCTGTTGACGGCGCTTCATGTTCGGCAGCAAATCCGTCCCGCCGGCAAGCGGCATTGCGTTCGTTCCCTCGCCATCCAGAATGCGCGCCGCTTCTTCGATCGTACGCGGCGAGCGAAATTCGAAAAGGGGCAGCCGCATCATGAGCTGAGCACCTTTTCCTTTTCGGACGTGTGTTTCGCCGGCCGGGGAACATCATTCACCGCATGCCCGTCGCCGCCCTCCCACGGCGGAGGAACGCGCAGCGCGTCCGGCCAATCGACATGCGGAAAGTGGTTCGGCCCCAAACGCGCTTCGCGGCCCGCATTTTTTTCCGCGAGGGCTTTCATGATTTTCTCCGGCGTAATCGGCACTTCATCAATCCTCACACCCACCGCATCGTATACGGCGTTCGCGACCGCGGGCATAATCGGCAAAAGTGGTCCTTGCCCAACCTCCTTCGCCCCAAAAGGTCCTCGCGGATCGGGTTCCTCAATCAACTCGGTAATAACTTCCGGCATGTCCAGCGAGGTCGGACTCTTGTATTCGAGCATCGATGGAAACTTGTGCACGAGCGCGTGCGAAAGTTTTTTCGGCAGCCGTCGGAACTCCTGCTCCTCCATCAGGGCTTCCCCCAGCCCCATGTACACGCTGCCTTCGACTTGCCCGCGCACCAAGGTTGGGTTCAGCGCGCGCCCGATGTCGTGCGCGATCCAAATCTTCGGCACGGTGATCCAACCAGTCGCCGGATTGACGACAACTTCGACGACTGCCGCGGTGTACGAGTAAGTCGGCGACGGTCCAACGCCGCCGCCTTTGTAAAGCGCCGGCGATTTCGGCGGAGTGTACGAGCCCATCGTGCCAATCGTCCCGAAGCGCGCCTCCGCTAGGCACACGGCTTCAGCAAACGTGACACCTTTCTCCGACGCCGCAGAATCAAAAACGCGCTTGTCCGCAAAGCGCAAACGCTCTTTTGGAACTTCAAGCTTTTCCGCGACGGCCTGCGCAATAATGTCTCTGCCACGTTCCGCCGCTTGCAGCGCTGCATTACCCGCCATGATCGTCACTCGGCTCGAATACGATCCCAAATCCACCGGCCCCAAATCCGTGTCGCCCGTGTACAAACGAATGTCAAACGGGTCCAGCCCCAAAACTTCGGCGACGATTCCCGCCAGCACATCATCCGATCCTTGGCCAATCTCCGTCGCCCCGCAAAAAACCGCCACGCCGCCGCCGCGGTCGAACTTGATGTGCACTCCCGAGTGCGGCATTTTGTTCCAATAAATCGGCAGTCCCGCTCCCGTCAGATAGGCCGAGCACGCCAGCCCCACGCCGTGGCCTTCCGGCAGGTTGCGAAATTTTTTCTTCCAATCCGAAGTCTTCACGACGCGCCGAATGCACTCCGCCAGATTGACGACACTCAATCGGAAAAAATTCGCCGTCACGGCATTCGAAGTTTCCGCGATGCGCAGCCGCAAATCCGCGGGATCGATGCTCAGCTTCTCGGCGATCTTGTCGAGCTGCACTTCCTGCCCGAAGCGCGGCTGGACTGTTCCGTGCCCACGTTTCGGCCCGCACGGCGGTTTGTTCGTGAACGTGCGGCATCCCTGAAACTTATAGCGCGGAATGTGATACGTCGTCGTTTGCAGAGCGCCCGTGTAAAACGTGCTGGCAACGCCGTATGAGCCATACGCACCGCCGTCGATCAACGTCTGCAAATGCATCCCGGTGATCGTACCGTCCCTCTTCACGCCGGTTTTGAATTTCATCAGCACCGGATGCCTGCCCCGGTGACAATAAAAAACTTCCTCGCGCGTCAAACAAATCTTTACGGGCCGGTCCAGCATCAGCGCCGCTTTAGCCACCACGATTTCATGGTTGAACGGATCGCTCTTGCCTCCAAAACCGCCGCCATTCGGCGTCGCGATCACGCGAATGTGCGCTGGCTGCATTTGTAAGACTTTCGCAAGCGCGCGATGCACGTAATGCGGCGTCTGCGTGCTGCTCCAGATGGTCAACTTTCCATCCGGATCTTTTATCGCGACGGAAGCGTGCTGTTCGATCGGGAGGTGCGTATTGCCCTGATAAAAAAAAGTATCTTCGAAAATCTCGTCCGCTTCCGAGAAGCCCTGCTCGACATTTCCGAATTCCAGCGACACGCGCTTGTGGATGTTTCCTTCTTCGCCGTAATCATGAATTCGCGGCTCTGGAGTCTTCAGCGCCTCTTCCGGGTCGGCGATCGTCGCCAGAATGTCATATTCGACATCAATCAAGTCCAGCGCCTCGAACGCCGTCAATTCTTCGCGTGCAATCACCGCCGCCACCGGATCGCCGACGTGCCTCACGTGATCCACGCATAATGCCTGCTCATCCTGGCTGACGGGCAAAATCCCATATTGGATGGGGAGATCCTTTCCGGTCAGAACCAAATACACTCCGGAATGCGCCGCAGCGCGCGACGTGTCGATTTTTCGGATGAGTGCATGTGGATGCGGCGATCGCAGCAGCTTGCAGTACGCCATTCGAGGCAGAAAAATATCGTCCGCGTAACGCGTTTGGCCCGTCACTTTTGCGCGCGCGTCCACCCTGCGCCGTGGAACGCCGATGACGCACAGCTGTTTTTCGTCAGGCATTCGTGCTCCTGGCCTTGCGCATTAATGTCCTGTGCTTCCGGAACCCGCGATAGTAACCATGGCCGCTTCCACGGCTTCGAAAATCTGCTGATAACCGGTGCATCGGCACAAATTGCCGGAGAGCGCTTCGCGAATCTGATCGCGCGAGGGATGCGGATTGCGATCGAGCAGCGCTTTCGCCGTCACCAAAATCCCCGGCGTGCAATAGCCACATTGCGCCGCTCCCAAATCCGCAAACGCATCTTGGAGGGGATGAAGCTTTCCGTCCACGCCAAGCCCTTCCACGGTCAAGATGCTTTTCTTGTCGCACTCGAGCGCCAGCAGCAGGCAAGAAAGCACCGGCTGGCCTTCCAGCAAAACCGCGCAAGCTCCGCATTCGCCAAGTTCACAGCCGTGTTTCGTGCCCGTGTGTCCCAAATCCTCGCGAAGCACCTCGAGTAATGTCTTGTATGGAGCGAAGGAAACATCTGTTTCCTCGCCATTCAGCGTCATGCGAATGTGCGCCGTTTTCTGCGATTCGGTGGGCAAAGTAATCGAAATCACGTCAATGCACCTCTTCCAGCAGAATCATCTGCGCAACTCTCACCGCGGAAACAGCCGCGCCGCGTTGTCATACAAAATCTTGCGCTTGGCTTCTGCCTTGATCGGAAGCGCGTGAAACTTTTCTATGTTGCCCTTGATCTCCGGCACGCCCGGCCCCGGCCAATCCGTCCCCCACAAAACTTTGTCCGCGATGTCTTCAATGCGCGGAAAATATTCCATCAATTTCTGCGGCGGAATCCCTGAAATATCCATGTACATATTCTTGTGCCGCCGCACCAGGAAAAACGCTTCGTTCATCCACAGCGGCCTGCCGCCATGCGCAAGTATCACGACAAGTTCCGGATAATCGATGCTCACGTCGTCGCAGAGCATCGGCTGCGCATGAAGATTTCTCGCGCCCGGAAAAATAGAAGTCCCCGTATGAATCATCACCGGCATTCTATGCGCCTGCGCCCGCTCATATATCTTTGCCAACTCCCCGTTTCCATCCATGTACCCATTCGGTGACATCGCCTGATGCGATGGATGCAGTTTAATCGCGCGAATCCCGAGCTTAGCCATGCGGTCCACTTCGGCGCCGCAATCGGGAACCGTGCCGGGCAGCACTCCGCCAAACGCGATCAAACGATCCGGCGCCGCGCTGCAATATTTCGCGCTCCAGTCATTCGCTTCCGGTGTGAATCCAATGATTTTCGGCGCGACATAATTGATCAGCCCCGCTCGCTCGATCCCCAGACTATCCAGCAACCCGAGAAACGCTTTTGGGTCGTCGCAATAGCGCATCACGTCCGCATAATCCTTCCGTCCGCGCTTCATCAACTCCATCGCGGCCGGCTTCATCATGTAATAAGGCATGATGTGAATGTGAATGTCGATGATCGGCTGCA
>JBARCY010000270.1:0-6413 GCA_049794595.1 Candidatus Acidiferrum sp. | reverse complement strand
GTTGCGGGATGCAGTCTCTGCCTTCCCCAGTGCTTACGGGCCCCTGCCACAACCGTTGCCAGGTGCGCGGTGTCTCGAATGGGCCGCGCTCGTACAATCGCCCTGGCGATCCTTCTGGAATCGTGCTCATCCGCCTCGCGGTAGAGCAAATCGGCCATCTCTTTTTCGGGCCAGCGATTCACAATGTCTCCTGCCGTCAACTCGTCATTCACGGCATCCATTCTCATATCCAGCTCAGCCGCTTCGCGAAACGAAAATCCCCGCGCAGCCTGGTCAAGCTGCATGCTCGAAACTCCCAAGTCGGCCAAGACCCCGTCCACCTTCGGAATCCCCAACTCTTGTGCGGCCTCCGCAATCCTCGAGAAGGGCGACTGCACCAGCGTCACCTTCGCTCCGAAGCTCTTCAGCCGTTCCTTCGCCAGCGCCAACGCCTGTGCGTCCCGGTCCAGACCGATCAGCCTTCCCGACGTCAGCTTTTCTGCTATCGCCGCCGAATGCCCGCCGGCTCCCAGCGTGGCGTCGATGTACGTTCCTTCCGGCCTGATGCCCAGCCATTCCAGCACCTCTTCCAACAGTACCGGCGTATGCGCCGCACTCAATCTGTTAAGCCCTTCGTATTGCCGCCCCGACCCATCGAACTCGAAATTCGTTACTTCGTTATTCCATTACTTCTTTTTTTCCTAGATTCCCAACGCCGTATCATCCGCCGCCGTGTACGGCTCATTCTTCAACTTATCGAGCATCCGCGTGTGATTCATCACTTCCAAATAATTCAGCGTCCCGTACACATCCACTTCCCCCATTGTTTGCGCGGCCTCGCGCAGCACCGCCGGCAAGAGCACTCTTCCTTGCCCATCCAATTCCGCCTGCTGCCCAAAATAGCTTGTCCTCAAAAGAAATTTTTGCTTCGCCACATGCGTGCTCGGCAGTTGCGCCAGCTTGTCTTCGATTTCCGACCATACTTTCATCGGATAAATTCTTGCCGTCTCGCCCGTCGTACTTGTGATATAAAACTGGTTGCCGTACTCCTTGAGCTCGTCCAGAAACACCGAGGGTATTTTGAGACGCCCCTTCTCGTCGACTTTCGCCGGACAGTTTCCCCTCAGCTTCATAACCCCTGCTCGAAAGCCTGTTTTGGATGCCCAGAATGCCCACGTTCACGATTGCCCTCGAGAACGCCTCAACTTGGCCGGAAAACTTCTACTTTGGTCTACTGCCAACCACTCTCTTCCACTTCTCGCCACATAATAGGGTGCTTTCGGGCTTTGTCAAGCAAAAACATACTTCCTGTTGAATATTTAATCTATTTTCAGGACTCGCCAAGTCTTGGATTTTCACTACCACAGGTTGTGGTTTTTTCTTCGTTGCTTCTCTACCCTTTGTAGTCTGACTCCCAGTCGGTCGTTGCACACATTTTTCAGGGCAGCCTTCCTTCCATCGGAGGCCTGTGCTATATTTCTTTTGTTGTGATTTTTCATTCTCGTCTGTTACGAGGAGCCTTTTACCATGGAATGGACCACCCCTCAGCACGAAGAGATCGACCTGAATTGCGAAATTAGCTCGTACGCTAACGCCGAGCTCTAAACCTATGACCGCGCCCAGCGGTCATTTTCCGGCGTGCCGGAATGCGCGTTAAAGTCCTCGGCTCCGCGGCCGGGGGCGGCTTTCCCCAATGGAATTGTGCATGCCCTCAGTGTGCGGGTGCGCGTTCAGGCACCATAAAAGCCAGCCCTCGAACGCAAACCCAGGCTGCCATTTCCACAGACGGTGCTCGTTGGTTCCTCCTGAATGCCTCTCCCGATCTTCGCCAGCAAATCCTTTCCTCCGCTGATTTTGTACCGCCCTCAGGTTCGCGAAACTCGCCCATCCATACAGTTTTGCTGACCAGCGCTGACGTCGACGCCGTCATGGGCCTTCTTCATCTCAGGGAATTCCATCCTCTGCAAATTTATTCGACAGTGGCCGTCAGGCGCATCCTGACAGAAGAAAACGACATCTTCCGCGTGCTCATGCGCTCCAACCCTCCCGTCCGATGGGAAACACTGCCCCTCGATCGCCTCATTCCCCTCGTCCTAGCATCGCCATCCGACAAAAAAAGCGGCCTCTTTTGCAAAGCCGTCCCGCTAAGCGGAAGTTTCCCCGATTACGTCAGCGATTCCCTGCGCAATACGCTGGGCCCAGAGGAGGCCGTCATCGGTCTTAGCTTTGTCTCGAGAGATAAGAGAGTCTTCTATGCTCCCCATCTTCCGGGGGTCGGAGACCATTGGTTGCGGGCTATTGAGGAGAGCGATCTGGCGATTCTCGATGGCACTTTCTGGAAAGACGATGAATTGCACTCCATCCAAAAAGGAAGTAAAACCGCCAGGCAAATGGGACATTTACCGCTCTGGGGCGACCGCGGCCTTCTCCGTCAGCCCTTCCGGCTTTCCAAAACGCGACGCGTACTGACCCATATCAACAATACGAACCCCATCTTGAACGACGAGAGCCAGGAAGCGCGCATCGTCCGTGAAGCCGGCTGGGAAATCGCCTATGATGGAATGGAACTCGCCGTATGAGTATGAGCCAGACTGAAACCATCGAAGCGCCGCCACTCTCGGAAGCCGACTTCATCGCGGGCTTTCACGCCATTGGCGAAGAGCGCTATCATCATAAGCATCCTTTTCATGCGCTGATGCACGAAGGAAAACTCACCCGCGGCCAGTTACAAGCTTGGGCCCTCAATCGCTATTACTACCAGAGCCGCATTCCCATCAAGGACGCCGCCATCCTCGCCCGCAGTGAAGATCCCGGCTTCCGCCTCGCCTGGCGCAAACGCATCCTCGATCACGATGGCGACGGCGTTAAACCTGGCGGAATCGAAAAGTGGCTGCGCCTCGTCGAAGCCACAGGACTTCCCCGCGAGCAAGCCCTTTGCGGGGAAGGAATTCTTCCGGCCACGCGCTACGCCGTCCAAGCCTACGTCGATTTCGTCTCCACGCGATCGCATCTCGAAGCAGTCGCCTCCTCCCTCACCGAGCTTTTTTCCAAGAAACTCATCACGCTCCGTGTAGACCGTCTGCGCCACCACTACCCCTGGCTCTCGACAGGTCTAGATTATTTCACCGGCCGTCTAACGCAAGCCCCCGAAGACGCCGAATTCGCGCTCGCCTGGGTCGTCAACCACGCGCGCACGCGCGAAGACCAGGACAGATCCCACGCCGCCCTCCGCGCCAAATGCGACATCCTCTGGGCCCAACTAGACGCCCTCTATTTTTCCTACGTTCACCCGGGCTGGCCGCCTCCGGGCGCCTTTCGGCCAAATCCTGAAATCGTTCATGCAGGGTGCGCTTCGTTGCGACCTGCGGCGCAATGAGTGCCGGTCGATGAGCTTCGAACTCAGCAGCAAACCACGCCTGGCCCCCGGCGTCCGCCTTGGCGAAAACCAGGGCCAGCGCGTCCTTCTCATGCCCGAACGCGCCCTGCGCCTCAATGGCCCCAGCCTCGAAATCGTCCAGCGCTGCGACGGCAACCGCACCATCCAGCAAATCGTCGCCGAGTTGCAGCAAATCTACTCCCAAGCCGATCCCGCCAAAGTAGAACAAGACATCCTTGGCTATCTGGCCCTCCTCCAAAAAGACCGTGCTCTGGATTTTGAGCCCTGAAGCATCGCCTGCCCCTTATTTTTCGCTTGACATTTTGATAACATGTGCTATACTGCTTCTTGAGTAAAGGTGTGGACTCCGTTGGCGGCCTCTGGCCGCCGTTTTCATTTATGTACGCATTCTTTTTCACCCATTCTGGGTGGGCGAGGGTCTCCAATCCCGTAAACGGATCCACGTTAAACGGTTAAATCGCTAAGCCTTGTAGAATCAACACTTATGTATCTGTCTCAAAATACGCAACTTTAACTGCGTTTAGAATGAACACTTATGGGAAACCCCAGGGGGGGTGCCGATTATTGTTAACCGGAATCGGCCGCCGAGGCAGTCTTGTACGCCACGCGTGGGCAACGCATTTCGGCCTTTGCGCAGGCGAGCAAAAACCGGTCGCTGTTTGAATCCCGAATGACCCTATGACTGTTTGCTCCCCCGAGCCTCTCGCGGATCGGCCCGGGAAGTGATTCATCGTTCCGGCCCTGTTCTCGCTCCTGCGTTCAGGTATTCTAGAACTTCGCGCCCGAAACAAATGAACTCCCCCTTTAACAATCCACTCGCTCTCATCGCCGAGCTAACCCACCGGTGCCCGCTCCACTGTGTCTACTGCTCCAATCCCTTGGAATTGCAGAGCCGCGCGATGGAATTGTCCACGGAAGACTGGTCGCGCGTCTTCCGCGAAGCTGCCGCTCTCGGCGTCCTACAAGCCGACTTCACGGGCGGCGAACCGGTCACGCGCCCCGACATCCTTGATCTTATCCGAGCCGCCCGCTCCGCCGGCCTTTACGTCAATCTCATCACATCAGGCTTGCCTCTCGAGGAAGGAAAGCTTGCCGCGCTCGTACAAGCGGGACTCGATCATTTTCAATTGAGCTTTCAAGGCGCGCGCGAAGAAACCGCCAACGAAATCTCCGGCACGAAAGCTCACGCTCACAAACTCCGCGTTCTCGAATGGCTCAAGCGCCATCGACTCGCCGTCACCCTCAATTTCGTCATTCACCGCCGCAACATCGATCAACTGCCGGAGATGCTTTCGCTCGCCGAATCTTCGAGCGCCACGCGCGTCGAGTTCGCCAACGTCCAGTATTACGGCTGGGCCTTCGCCAATCGTGATTCCCTGCTCCCCACGCGCGCACAGCTCTCGCAATCCATGGACTTCTTGAAAAGGGCACAAGAGCGCCTGGCGGGAAAAATCAAAGTCGAATATGTGGTTCCCGATTATTACGCGAAATACCCAAAGCCGTGCATGGGCGGCTGGGCCCGCAAACTCATGCTCATCACGCCGAACGGCGACGCGCTTCCCTGCCACGCCGCACGAGTCATCCCCGGCTTATCCTTTGAGAATGTAAAATCTCGCGGCCTGCGCGAAATTTGGGAAGTCTCGGATGCCTTTCAAAAATTTCGCGGCGAAGAATGGATGCAAGAACCCTGCAAATCCTGCGATCGCCGTGCCCAAGATTTCGGCGGCTGCCGCTGCCAGGCGTTCCTGCTCGCTGCCGACGCCGCTGCCACCGATCCCGTCTGCTCGCTGTCCCCACAGCGCCCCAAAGTCGATGCCATCCTCGCCCAAGTGGCACAGGCTTTAGCCTGTGCTCCGGCGAGCGCTGTTACCGGTGATTCTACGCAACGTCCTCGAACAGGCGCGGCCGCGGACGCTTCCCCTCCCGCCTCAGCTGAATCCAAACCCGCGTGGCTCTACCGTCCCAATCCTTCCTAAGCCGCGGCCGGTGCCGCGGGTTGCCGCTGCAACGGCAAAACCACTCGGAAAATAAAAATCATGCTCCCCAAAAAACACAGCGTTCCAAACACCGCGAGCGTGTACGGCGCGCCGATCCGCGTAGCAATTCCCCCCGCAATCAGCGACCCGATCGGCTGCACGCCCATGAACATCGTCGCGTACACCGCCATGATGCGCCCGCGCAACCGATCCGGCACGCGGTTCTGCAACGTCGTATTCGTCGCCGCCATTTGCACCGTGGCGCAAAATCCAACAACCAGGAGCATCGCCATCGAGAGCCAGAACACCCGCGACTGCGAAAAAAGGACCAGTCCCACCGCGCATATCGCGGACGTCGCCCCAATCCACCGCGCCAGCCCCTTGTAACTGGTCCGCGCAGCAAAATGCAGCGCACCCAGCACCGCTCCCACTCCCGCGGCGCTCATCAACAACCCGAATCCTTTCGCGCCCCGATGCAGAACATCGCTCGCAAAAATCGGCAGGAAAACCGAGTACTGCAATCCCAGCAGGCTCAGCATGCTCAAGAGCAACAGCGTCGACCGGATCGGCAAATCGCTCATTGCAAACCGAAATCCCTGCATCAGACTCTGGAACGGCGAGCCCGCTTCCTTCTTCGCTACTCTCTTCACAAGACGCATCGCCAGCAGCGCCCCAATCACCGCCAGAAAACTCACTCCGTTCAAGAAAAAGCACCACGCCGGTCCCTTCCACGCCAGCGCAAATCCCGCGATGGCCGGCCCCACCACGCGCGCGCCATTGAAAATCGAAGAGTTCAGCGCAATCGCGTTCGGCAAGTCCTCGATGCTCACCATCTCGACCAGGAATGCCTGTCGAATCGGCACGTCGAACGAATTCACCACCCCCACAAGGAACGCGACGAAGATCAGCTCCCAAACCTGGATGATATTCGCGAATGTTAGTGCCGCAAGACTGAAGGCCAGCACCATCGAAACCGCTTGCGTCCAGATCACGCCATGATGACGGTTATAGCGGTCGCCAATGTAGCCCCCCAGCGCTGCCAGAAATAAAATGGGAACTTG
>JBARCY010000269.1:0-2815 GCA_049794595.1 Candidatus Acidiferrum sp. | reverse complement strand
CGACAAATCCATCGACATCGGCGCCATCATCGCCCGCGTCCAGCTCGACCGTATCCAGCGCTTAGTCGATCAAGGTGTGGCCGAAGGCGCCACCTGCTGGCAACCATCGATTCCGATGCCATCGCGCGGCCTCTATTTCCCGCCCACCCTCCTAAGCAACGTCCATCCCACCAGCATCGTCGCTCAACAACAAATCTTCGGCCCCGTCCTGGCTGCCATGACTTTCCGCACGCCCAGTGAAGCCGTCGAGCTAGCCAACAACACCACGTATGGTCTGGCCGCCTGCGTCTGGTCCGAAAGCATCAACGTGAGCCTCCACATCGCCTCCCAAATCAAAGCAGGCGTAGTCTGGGTGAATTGCACAAATCTTTTCGACGCCAGTTGCGGCTTCGGCGGCTACCGCGAAAGCGGCTACGGTCGCGAAGGCGGCCGCGAAGGCCTCCTGGAATACCTAGAGCCAACTTGGTTCAAACACGCCCCGCAACTCCACACACGTCCACTAGCGATCGATCAACCACCCTCCGATCAATCTCGCGATGATCTATCTCGCGCCAACCAATCTCCATCTCCCAAAAACGAAAACGGCGACGCATCCCGCGCCGCCTCGCAAACAACTCCCTCCTCAACTCCCGAAATCGATCGCACCGTAAAACTCTTCATCGCTGGCAAACAAGCCCGCCCCGACTCCGGCTACAGCATCCCCGTCCACGCCCCCGACGGGCGCCTCCTCGGCGAAGCCCCGCTAGGCAATCGCAAAGACATCCGCAACGCCGTCGAAGCCGCCCGCAAAGCCACCGCCTGGCCCAAATCCACCGCCCACACCCGCGCCCAAGTCGTCTACTACCTAGCCGAAAATCTCAGCCAGCGCCGCGATGAAATCGCAAGTCGTCTCTTAGATGTAGTTGGTAAGCAGCAAGCCGAAGCAGAAGTCACCGCAAGCATCGAACGCATCTTCACCTACGCCGCCTGGGCCGACAAATACGAAGGCTCCATCCACAATCCCCCATTCCGCAACGTCACCCTAGCCATGCAAGAACCCATCGGCACCATCGGCATCCTCTGCCCCCAAGAAGCCCCACTCCTGGGTTTCGTCAGCACAATAATGCCCGCCCTAGCGGTCGGCAATACGGTAGTCGCCATCCCGAGCGAGATTTATCCGCTAATCACCGCCGACCTCTACCAACTCTTCGAATCCAGCGATCTCCCAGCAGGCACCGTCAACATAGTCACCGGCCGCCCCGCCGAACTCCTCAAAACGCTCGCCGAACACGACGACGTAGACGCCCTCTGGTGCTTCGCCGACGCCGCCACCTGCGCCACCGCCAAATCCCTCTCCATCGGCAACCTAAAACAAGTCTTCACCAACGAAGGCCGCCAAATGGATTGGTTCAACCCAGCCCCCTCCTCCGACCGCTTCTTCCTCCGACACGCCACCCAAATCAAAAACATCTGGGTCCCCTACGGCGAATAAAAGCTGCCTGCCCCGCAATCCCACTCGGCTAGCGAGTTCACTGCCAATCGCGTCCTCCTAAAATATGCGACAATCCCGTGAGGAGAGTTGCAACGATGATGCATTCAATAGGTCCAGAAGATTCGCCGAGAATCAGGATTACCAGACATCAACATCCTTGGCTGGCAAATTTCTATCGAGATCACCTGCAAGTATTTGTCGGCCATGCCGTTCCTCCGAGCAAAGACTCTGACTGGCCGCCGGCCGAAGAGTGTGTTTCGGAAGGCTGGAAATTAGGGTTCACGGCTGATGAGATTAGACCGTCCGCTTAGTCTCAGAACTTATGTTGCCGGCGCGAGTGCCCACGCTGCCTTTGCGGAGGATCGAGAATGAATGTCGGCCTGAAAATTGCTGCCACTATCCTGCTCGCGGCGACCGGGCTCTCTCCCAGTTTGCAGGCGCAGTCGTGTGCCGCTCGCATCCTGCCATACGTCTATGACGATACTGTGGGAATGATTCTGGCGCCCGGCGTGACCGCTGATCAATCAGAATGGCTCCGCAAGACAGCGAAGAAAAAATATCCCGGATTTTGTTTCACTGCGAGCGCGACGTATGTGATGGTTACCATTCGTGGCACCGCGAGTCGCACCAGGACAGAAACGAAGACCGAGTCTGCCGTCACCACCGGGCCCATCACTGCCGTCGTCGGGCAGACAGGCGGCGGGACTGGCCAGCCACCGCACCCGGTTTGGAACACGCAGCTGGGAACTTGGGTCACGACTTGGCAAAGACAGCAAACTGAAACCGTGCCCGAACCATATGCCGTCGTTCTTATCTTCGAGACCAAGGATGGCAAGCAAATAAGCCCAACCAGCCAAGTTAGGCTCGCGCCGGTTTTGCAGGCAAAAGGAGTCGGAAGCCACGCCAGCCGTGACGCCCTCGAATTTGCACTCCAACACTGGGATATGAAGCTGACAAGTTGCTCCGATGGATCCACGGCAGAAAGTTGCAAATGAAGTAGATCGGGTGCCGGTGGCGGCTGGCGCACCCTTGGCATTTGGTCTTTCAAGGGTGCGCGTTTAGAAAACCCAGCCTCATCCGCATCCGCCGTGCCATGCCAAACTGTGCTTAGAGATCATCCGCATGAAGACGAAGCGCAAATTTACCGTGCTCATTGAGCAAGACGAAGACGGCTACTACGTCGCCACGGTCCCTGCCTTGCGCGGCTGCCACACGCAGGCTAAAACTCTCGACACATTGATGAAGCGTGTACGCGAAGTAGTCCAGTTCTGCCTTCAAGAAGACCCATACGCCGCCGCTAGCCGATATTTCTGAGCGGAAGAATCAACTCATGGAGCGAACTTC
>JBARCY010000268.1:0-1983 GCA_049794595.1 Candidatus Acidiferrum sp. | reverse complement strand
GCATGTAACCTACGGTAACGTCTTCGATGATCTTGGCTTTTCGACGGAGCTCGCCACCGCGCTGAAATTCAAACCTGAGCCCGAGTAGCACCAAGCAATCTCCAGGAACTCGTCGCCCGCCTCAACTACTAAGTTCTGACCCAACTCCCCTTTGTGCCTGTCACAATACAGAAGTCGCAACTTGTGACGCCGCAACACCACTCGTCGCCCCATTCCTTCGTCTGATTTCTGCGGCGGTATAACCACGTCCCGTGTCTCTCGCACACCAACGTATTTACGCCCGGTTCCGCCACGGGATTTATCTGTTCGGGCATTCCGATCAATGTGAAGTACCCGTTCACCAGGTCATAGCGAACATTGCATCCTTCATGGCCGCAGTGATAGGCAGGCCGGTTGTCCGTGCCTGAAGGAAGTCCGCTGGCCTCGTAACGCATGATCCTGTTGTCACGCGGGCAAAGTGGTTCTAGCTTTGCATTGAGTGCATATGAATAAGCAGGTTGCGTCATCCCGGCCTCCCCACCTGTTCACATTTATAGTGACAGATGTCTGCGTTTCCGTTCGTGCAGCCAGCGGAGGGGCCCGGGTTTCGTTTGTCTGTTGGCGCAAGAGAGCAGAGAGGCGGCTCAGCCAGCTCCCCCACTAAGTAGGGGCTTCGGCTCACTGCTCTCTCGCATTTCCACTTTCTCGCCGTGCAGACTAATTGTCCATACCACAACACCTGTAGGCAGAGACGGACTTGCGGTGGTCATGCGGATTTTAGCGGCGGCCACCCACCCATCCTGACGGTCATGGCGCCATAACCGGCGTGGCCGACACATACCCAGGTGTGTGCAATATTGAACATCTAGACGGACGGCTCGTGGTCTAGCCTTCTGGAGTCTCAAAACCCAACCAACAGCCTTCTTGGGAGGCTTAATGCCTGGAACAGATTCGGAACCAGGACCAGTGTCGCAATACAGCATGCAGATTGAATGCCCGCTGTGCGGGAAGAAAATGACTCTGCACATTGGATTGACGGGCGACCCCAAGAACAATTTACTCGAATGTGTCGGGTGTCATGGCGAGATTCTGGCGCTTGTCCCAGGGCAAATCGTTGGCGGTCCTTTTCTTGTGACAAACTAGCCGCGTTGCAATGTCGCGGGTCAATTCGTCCCACTTCCACCTAATCGATATTCTCCCCTTCTTAATTTCAGTTACTACATTATTCACCCGATACTGATGTACGGCTTCCTTCGCGATCATAAACTCGAAAGAGAATATAGGCTCGCAAGGAGAAACCAATGCCGGAAACTGCAAACTACTCAAATAGTGCGAAGTATTACGGGGTTTCCACCCCCCGCACGCTGACATGGATTCGCGAAACACATTTTCACGGTCCCGCATGCTCACGTTGCGCCTGGATATTCCTTCCATCGGGTCCCCCCACGGGAATTTCGCTCCAGCAGATGAAGGAAAACTACATGCGGCTTTGCAATGAGGAATTTGCAGCACACGTTTGCGCTGAGCATCCAAAAGCCGCAAAGCCGAAGGTCCCAGTAACTCAATTTAGCCGTTCGCAAGATACCCAAGGTCGCTACGCACCAGCGAAGCTACGTTCTGGCATTTCGGCCAGCTAATCGGCGGCAGAGTCCCGCTCAATAACGGCTTCCGCCCCCGCGCTTACGCGTTCAAGCAACGCCGCGAAGTCTTTCGCCGCCTCCGCGTCCGACACACGGATGACGTGCCTTGTCAGAACCTGATTATCGATCCCTGACGCAGGACCTTGGCGTGACTAGCTCCAAAGAATCTGCACGAACTCGCCACCGCGTGAATTTGACATCGCCGTTTGACCGGGTTTCTCGTGTTAAACTGCATTTATGGAAGTGACTCTTCACATTCCTGATGATGTCGCTCAGCGCCTCTCCGCTTCGGGGAGCGATCTCTCCCGCCGCGCTTTGGAAGCATTTTCTCTGGAAGAGTACAAGGCCGGCCGCTTGACGGAAC
>JBARCY010000267.1:0-6469 GCA_049794595.1 Candidatus Acidiferrum sp. | reverse complement strand
ACATCGCGAAACTCAAAAAAGCTTTCGGCTTGCGGCTCCGGGTTTTCGCTGGAGGCACTGCTCTCCGCTGCGCCGGACGGTCGCCGCGCACCGCCGGTCTCTATCGCGGCCATGCCGCGATTAATCTCGTTTGTGTCTGTCATGCTGGATTTCCGCCGGGCGCCGCAGCCGCCATACTGATGTCCTCTATTTTTCTTCCGTTTGTCCGACGATCCGCCGCGCCTCTTCGTAATCCGCCGCGGTATTAATGTTCCAGAACAAACGCCCCGCGCTATCAAATCGTTTCCAGTCCCGCTCGTCAAGAACTTCCGTGCGCAGTAGTGCGATCCCCTGCGTCACTTTGCGAACGCCTCGCTCGAAAGCATCTTGCAGCACCTCCACTGCATCCGTTCGCCAGCAAGCGCAAAGCGGCTCCGGCCCATGGGCCGAATGCGGCACAACCACCTGCGCATCGCTCTTCAGTGCGCGTTCCGAGAGAAACCGCATCCAGCCCGCGGTCAAAAATGGCATGTCACAGCTGACAATCAAGTTCCATTCGCAAACCGTGTCTTGCTGCTGCGTGTGCCGCAAAGCGGTGACAACTCCCCCCAGCGGCCCTTCTCCCGGCCATCGGTCTTCGACGCACACGGCCCAAACTGTGTCGTACTTTTCCGCTGCTCCAATCACCACCGCCTTGCACGCCAACTCCTTGCCAGATACCGCGTAGTCCACCAGCCCCGCCATCCGCGCGAGCATCGGCTTTCCGCCTAGCTCGGCGAGCGCCTTGTCCCGCCCAAATCGCGTGCTCCCGCCACCGGCCAGTACGTACGCGCCAACTCTCTTTTCGCTCTTCCCCAAACTCATTCTCCAAATCTCGGCGTCTGAACCCTTCTCTGTGTCCTCTGCGAACTCTGTGTATGTCTTTTATTCTTCTTCGATCGGCTCCCGCCCTGGCCGCCGGATTCCCAATTCGCGCAATTTTTCCTGCAAACTTTGCCGGTGCAACCCGATCGTCGCCGCTGTCTTCGATACATTCCAGCGATGCTCCACGAGTTGTTTCGTAATATAGGCGATCTCGAATTTTCGTTTCGCCTCGCGAAAATCTTTTTCGCCAAATCCATTCTCGCTCGCGCCTTCGGAACTCTTGTGAGGCGCGGCCTCTCCGCTTAACACTTCCTGCGGCAAGTCTTCCACGCCAATTTCTTCGCCACGGCACAGCACCAGACTCCGCTCCAAGGCATTCTTCAATTCGCGTACATTCCCGGGCCAGTCGTACCGCTCAATCGCCGTCATCGCCTCCCGCGTAACCCGCATTGTAGGGGAGGGGCTTGCCCCTCCCGCTCCAGCGCCGCCGCGCAATCGAGCCGTATGCATTTGCAAAAACGCCTCCGTCAGCACCGGAATATCCGCCTTATGCGCCCGCAAAGGCGGCAACTCAATCGTCACCACGCGCAAGCGGTAGAACAAATCCTCCCGAAACTTTCCCGCGCGAATTTCCGCTCCCAAATTCCGATGCGTAGCGCTAATCACCCGCACATCCACCGGAATCGGTTGAGTCCCGCCAAGCCGCTCAATCGTGCGGTTTTCCAATGCCCGCAAAACTTTTGCCTGCGTCACAGGGTTCATGTCGCCGATCTCATCTAAGAAGAGCGTCCCTCCCGACGCCAATTCGAATTTCCCCTTTTTCTGCTGCGCCGCACCCGTAAACGCTCCGCGCTCATACCCAAACAATTCCGACTCAATCAAAGTCTCCGGCAAAGCCGCGCAATTCACGGCCACATAAGCCTTCACGGCGCGCGGCGACCTCGCATGAATCTCCTGCGTCATCAAATCTTTTCCCGTTCCGCTTTCGCCGAGAATCAGTACCGTCGAATCCGTCGCCGCCACGCGATCCGCCATCTCAAACACCCGGCGCATTTCCGCCGTCCGCCCAATCATCTGCCCAAACTGTCCCTCGGTCGCCATCCGCCGGCGCAACGAATCATTTTCTTTCTCCAGCGTCGCCAGTTTCAGCAGATTCGCCACGCGCTGCCGCAACTCCTCCAACTCAAACCCCTTCACCAAATAATCCGCCGCGCCCAACTTCAAAGCCTCCACCGCAGTCTTCGCCGTATCCAATGCCGAAACCACTAACACGGGCAATTCGCTACCCTGCTCCCGCATCCACCGCAAAAATTCCAACCCACTCTGCCCCGGCAACACCACATCCAGCAGCACAAGGTCAGGCAGCCCGGTGTTCAAAGCCGAGCGAGCCGCCTCGGCCGAATCCGCCTCCGCAATCCGATACTTCCCCTCCAACGCCCGCCGCAATCCATATCGGGCCGCCGGCTCATCATCCACAATCAGTATCGTCCTCATCGCGCTCCTTGAATTAGTGCTGACGACGCAAACGTTCGCAGTCCTTATTGACAGCTGTCGTGTGGACGGGCTTCAGTCGGTCGCCATCGAGAACAAAATAGAATGCGCCTTCGCGGCTCTCGTCTTCGTCAAGATCTCCAAGAACGACGAGCAGTTGGCTATCCCTGCGGAAAGCAAACAACCCGTAGTCGCCCTGCGCTTCGGGAAACAGCCTGCGGTTGTCCACACCAAAATACACGCCGCTCGTATGAGAAAAACCTCTCGGCGTCATGACGCGGCCAGTGTCGGTATCAATTACAGCAAACATCGCACAGGATGAACCGCAACCCCAAACCGCGACACGATAGTGCCCCGCGAAATTTGGGCCCTGCGCCAACTCTTGCCGCAGGATCGTCCTGTACTCCCTTGCAATCGGGTTGCTCCTAAGGTCGAGTTGAGCATTGGCTCTGCTCTTTGCAGGGACAACACGGTAAGTCGCAAAACGCGGTGCCTTTGCATCCTTCAAATCAGCAGACGTGACCATGCGGCACTTGTCGAACGGAGATGGAGCGTCTTGTTGCTGATGTGCACGAGCCACCATCGCTACAAGCAAGAGTCCTAGAGAAACGTAACGCCGTTTCATATTTGCTCCCTCAGCGGCATCGTGATTTCAAATCGTGTACCCTTGCCACCCTTCGCCGGGCTGTTCCATTCCAGCCTCCCCCCAAATTCCGCCACGCGCCGCGCCACAATCGCCAAGCCAAGCCCCGTCCCTTGCGTCTTCGTCGTAAAGAACGGCTGCAAAATCTTTTCTCGCGCGCTTTCTGGAATCCCGGGCCCATCGTCTTCCACCACAAACAAAAATCCCTCGCCATTCGCGCGGCCGCTCACCTTCACACGGCCGCCGCGCACAATCGCTTCCAACGCATTCACCACAAGGTTCGACAAAATCTCGCTCACCGCCTCCGAACTGGCCGCCAACTTTGTTCCGTCCGCCCCAACTTCGACCACGAGCGCCACTCCACGTCGCTCCGCCTCATGCCGCAAAACTCCGCTGACTTCCTCGGCCACCGCCCGAGCATCGCAACTCGCAGCGACAACACCCCCGCGAATCGCTGGCCGGCTAAACTGCAGCAATTGGTTTAGCTTCGTCGACAACCGCCCAATCTCCTCCAAAACCATCTTCGTTTCGCCACGAATCGACTCCGGCAACTCCGGATTTTCCAACTGCACCTGCAAAATCGTCTTGATCGACCCCAGCGGATTCTTCAAATTGTGCGAAATACTAGCCGCCATCTGCCCCAACACCGCCAGCCGCTCTCGCTCCGCCAATTCCCTCTCCAATCCCAACTTCTCTTCAATCAACCGGCACAAATCCAAAGCCCCGGGCAACTGCTCGCACAAGAACTCCAGCGCCGCCGCCGTCTCGCCAGACAACATCGCCCCATGCGACCGCACGTTCAACGTCGCGATCACGTTGCCGCCCAACAGGTGGGCCTGCCGCGCCGCGCCGCTCAAAACCACGAGCTGGCACCTTGGCTCACCTGATGTGAGCTCACCCGTGATCCCATGCTCTCTCGCGAATCGGCGCGTCGTCTCAGGGATGTACCTCGGCCCGCGCAGACTGACCTGAGCGCTGGAAAGTTCAAACGCCTCCTTCACCCTGCTTTCGATGAAGCGCGCCAGCTGTTCAAGATTGCCCTGCCGGGCCTCCTGTTGAATCTCGGCAATCAATCTTTGCACGCGATCCAATTCCCGTTGTGCGGTCTCCTGCAGTCTGCGCCCCAGCACTCGCTGAAGCGGCTCGATAAAAATCACGAGCACGAACAAAAGGATCGCGGCTGACGCTTCTGGGGGCAGCGCCGGCTCAAGCCAAACGCCCACTCGGCGAACCAAGCTCAAATAGAGAAGGGCCAGGAATGTCGCCAGCGCCGCATAGACCAAATTCTTCTGCCGCCCGATCTGCAGGAAATTGAATCGCAATACCAGATAGATCAGAATCGTAAAGGGCGGGATCGACAGCCATGCAAGCATTGTGCTGACGAGGATGGAAACACTCGTGGACAGCGGCCCCCCGAAAACGTGGAGGTAGAACACCATGCCTGCCCCAGCCACGAAAAGCCCTGCCACCAAACCGTGGAACTGCCGCTGCGCTCTGTCGGGCGCTACAAAAGCGAAGCGCGATTCCCAACCCGCGCTCACGAACAGAGCGATTCCCAACCAAATGCTGTAGCCGCGCCCCAGTGCATTTCCCGGAATCAAAAAATCGAATCCTGGCGAAGTGACAATCTGCGGGAAGTAACGCAGCAGAAAATAAAGAATCGGTGCGTAAGCGGCCAAGAGCAAGAGTCGTTCCAGGGTACGACCCCGCAGGAGGTTGCGCGTCTCCGCGAATTCGAAATGCAAATGGATAAGAAGGGGCGGCAGGAGGCACAAGCCAACGCAGAGTAGGGTGATAGCGGAAGACTGCAGCAGCGGAGGAGGGACGGAATAATAAATCTGCGCATTCAGTGCCAGCAGCGATCCGCTGTAGAAAAGGAACAACGCGAGGCAGAGGAAGAAGAACACTCGCTCGAAATTTCTTTGTCGACGGTAGCCGAGAATCACCACCATCCAGAAAAGCTGCAGCAATGTGCCCGCAGTGAAGCCCATCAGCCGGATGTAGACGAGTGACCCCATGTAGCTCGGATTGCCAAATTTTACGTCAGAGGCAGCAGCACGGCAATCGCCAAGTGTCGTAGTTTTCTTGCACCAATTAAACCATTGAAAACAAAACGCTTACTGAGCGTTCAACGTCTTTCAGAAATCCTCATAGCTGTCTGGGAAATCCTTGACATGCCAGCAATTTCTGCTATATTAGCAGTCGACTGTGAGGAGTGCTAATCTCCTTCCGTACTCCCAGTCTCTATTCAAACCGTAAGATCAACTATGGAGGTTCTTCCAAGATGGCAGTGAATCTGACCCCGCTCCACGACCGCGTAATCGTGAAGCGCATTGAAGAAAAAGAAAGCGTCAAGGGAGGCATCATCATCCCTGACTCCGCAAAAGAAAAGCCCATGGAGGGCGAAATCATCGCCGTTGGCGCTGGCAAGCGCGAAAAGGGCGAATTGATCCCGCTCGACGTGAAACCAGGCGACCGCGTTCTGTTCGGCAAGTACAGCGGCACCGAAATCAAAATCGAAGACGAAGAGTATCTCATTCTTCGCGAAGAAGAGATCCTTGCCAAACTAAGCGGCGCAGCCAAAGCCGCCAAGAGGTAACCACATAGCCGGGCTTTAGCCCGGCAGTTAGGCTCGTAGTGGCCGGTCTTTAGACCGGTTGCAGTTCTCTTAAAAAGTTAGCCGTTCGCAGAACGATAATCAGGAGGATATACCAGTATGGCGAAGCAGATTGTAACAGGTGAGAATTCCCGCCAAGCGATTCTTCGCGGCGTGAACGCTCTCGCCGACGCAGTAAAGATCACCCTCGGCCCCAAGGGCCGCAATGCCGTGATCGAAAAGAAGTTCGGCGCGCCGATCATCACCAAGGACGGCGTCACCGTGGCCAAGGAAATCGAGCTGCAGGATCCCCTCGAGAACATGGGCGCGCAAATGGTTCGTGAAGTCGCCTCGAAGACGTCCGACGTCGCCGGCGACGGCACCACCACCGCAACCGTGCTCGCACAGGCTATCTTCCGCGAAGGCGTCAAGACTGTCGCCGCAGGCGCCAGCCCCACCGCTCTCAAGCGCGGCATTGAACGCGCCGTCGAAGTGGCCGTCGAAGAGATCAAGAAACTCCACAAGGACGTCAAGGGCGAGATGATCGCTCAGGTTGGCACCATTTCCGCCAACAACGACAAGCAAATCGGCGGCATCATCGCCGAAGCCATGAAGAAGGTCGGCAAGGATGGCGTCATCACCGTCGAAGAATCCAAGACGATGGAGACCACCCTCGAAGTAGTCGAGGGCATGCAGTTTGACCGCGGCTACCTCTCGCCCTACTTCATCACCGACCCCGATCGCATGGAATGCGTCCTCGAAGACGTTCGCATTCTCATCCACGAAAAGAAAATCAGCTCGATGAAGGACCTGCTCCCATTGCTCGAGCAGACCGCCAAGATGGGCAAGCCCCTCTTGATCATCGCTGAGGACATCGAAGGCGAAGCGCTGGCGAC
>JBARCY010000266.1:0-6216 GCA_049794595.1 Candidatus Acidiferrum sp. | reverse complement strand
CCGATTCCGGGATCGATTCGAACGGCAATTGGGATCACTGGGAATAGCGGAGCGATTGATCTGGGAGTGTTGGAATCGCTGCCGGGCGTGATCGAGTGCATTCCGGTCAGCAAGCCGTACAAGCTGGTGAGCCGGGACGCGAAGGAGGAGGACAGCGTCCTGCGGATACCGACACCAATGGGCGATGTGCTCGTGGGAGGCAAAAAGATTGCGCTGGTGGCTGGGCCGTGCGCGGTGGAAACGGAAGAACAGTGTTTGGCGATCGCGGAACGCGTGAAGAAGAGCGGGGCGAGGTTGTTTCGCGGAGGGGCGTACAAACCGAGGACTTCGCCATATAGCTTTCAGGGGCTAGGCCTGCCGGGGCTGAAGATTCTCGCGAAGGTGCGCGAGACATACGGATTCGGGATTATCACCGAGGCGATCGACAACGAGAGTTTGGATTTGGTGGAGGAATACGCGGACGTGATCCAGATTGGCGCCCGGAATATGCAGAATTATTCCTTGCTCAAGCGGGCAGGGCGGGCGAAGAAGCCGGTGCTTTTGAAGCGCGGGATGTCGGCGACTCTGGATGAGTTTTTGATGGCGGCGGAATATATTTTGTCCGAGGGGAATTACAGCGTGATGCTGTGCGAGCGCGGCATTCGTACATTTTCGGATTTTTCGCGGAACACGCTGGATTTGGCGGTGGTACCGGCAGTGAAGAAACGCAGCCACTTGCCGATTTTGGTGGATCCTTCGCATGGGACGGGGAAACGGCATAAAGTTTTGCCGCTTTCGCGGGCGGCAATTGCGGTGGGTGCGGATGGACTGCTCGTCGAAGTACACCACGAGCCGGACAAGGCGCTTTCCGATGGCATGCAGTCCATTTTGCCGGAAGAGTTCACGGAATTGGTGGAAGAGGTTCGGCAAATCGCGGCGGTTTTGCGGCGCGAAGTGAATTGAGGGGATCTTCACGATTGCTCGCGCATCGAGCTTGTTTGCGCCCGGCCCGTTGACGAGCTTCTGGCTAATTCCGCAGTCAACATGCAACAATCCATCCGCGTTATGATCCGGCCGCGCAACCTCCGTGTGTTTTTCCTGCTGGGGATCCTTTTGATTCTGGGCTTGCTGGAAGTCTTGCGCGAGCACCAGCCATCGTTCTTGCGGCCGGGGCTGCGATTGTGCGCGTACGTGTCGACGACGGATGGAAACGTTACGGATATCGACCTGGTGAAGCTGGCCGCGGTGGCGCGGATCTTCGTTGGCAAGGGAATATCGGGAATGCGAGAACATCCGACGCGCGCGGAAATTTGGGGCGTGAGCTCGGCGGGCGGATTCGTTTGGGTGATCAATGCGCGGGTGAATCAGGTGACCGCGCGCATCACGGTAGGGCCGCTTCCGTATGCGATTGATTTTTCGCGGGACGGAAGCCGGTTGTATACCACATCGGCGGGGTCGGACACGCTGCTGGCCATTGATTGCCAATCGCATACCGTGGTGGGGCGCGCGCGGACGGGGGGCGAGCCTGTGCTAGCGCGGGTGACGCCGGATGGAAAAAGCGTGCTGGTGGTGAATCGGCGAGACGGGACGCTGGGGATTCATGACGCGGCGACACTTGCGCTGCGCCGCACAGTTCGCGTCGTCAATCAGCCGGAAGCCGTTGCGATTCTGCCGGACAGCAGCCTGGCGTTTGTAATGAGCCGGAGCGTGGCGGAGCTTTCTGTGGTTGATTTGCAGAGAAGTGTTCTGGTGGCGAACCTCGAGTTGGCGGGGAAACCGTCGGACATCCTGCTCAAGCCCGATGGCGGCGAACTTTATGTGATTTCGCCGGAAGCGCACGGTTTGCAGGCGCTCGACACGTGGACGCATGAGATGGGCGATTACATGGTGCTGGGATCGGCACCGACGCGAGGCATTTTGAGCGCTGATGGGAGCACGATGTATGTCTCGGACAGCGCGGCTGGGCACGTGATCCCAGTAGACATTGCGAATCGGCGGATCATTCGGACGCCCGGCACCGGAAAGGAGTTTCCGATTCCGGCGGGGCAGTCGCCTGGCGAGTTGCGCTTCGATCCCAACGAAAATTTGTTGATTGTTGCGGACCAGGGGTCCGGGGATGTGGCCGTGATCCGCGTGCGGACGAATAGTTTGTTGACGATGATTCCGGTGGGAGATGGGCCAAGGGACCTGGCGGTGAAATTGTTTTAGCGGTGTCGCGGGGATTAGTCCGGGCGCAGAGCGATGAGCGGATCGGCCCGCATGGCGCGGCGCGTGGGGATGTAGCAGGCCAGGAGGGTGACGGCGGTCATGAGAATGGCAGCGGCGAGGAAGGTGATGGGGTCGGCGGGACTGACGCCGTAGAGTTCGCTAGCGAGAAGCCGCGCAATGCCCAGCGCGGAGACCAAGCCGAGGCCGACGCCGAAGAGAGAGAACTTCACGCCTTCTTTCATGATGAGCCAGAGAACATCGCGGCGCTGCGCTCCGAGAGCGACGCGGATGCCGATTTCGCGCGTGCGGCGGGAAACGAGGAAAGAGAGCACGCCGTAGATGCCGATTAGGCCGAGAACGAGAGCGAGGCCGGCGAAAGCGACGAATAGTTCGGTTGTGGATGCAGGAGTGGAGACGGATTCGGAGACCACCGCGCGCATGGGCTTGACTTCGCTGGCGGGGACTTCGGGGTTGAGACTAGCGATTGTGCTGCGAAGAGCATTTTGAAGTTGCAGCTCGTCTAGGCTCGACTGGACAACGACAGTCATCTCCGAGGGAACGCGACCGCCCTCGAGAGTGGCGTTTGGCGTGTAGGGAAAGTAGATCGTGCCATTGATCCAATCCGGAATATTCTTTTGCAAGTCGTAGGCACGAACGTCGGAAACGACGCCGACAATGGTGCGCCAATCTTTGTCGCCGCTGAGGCGGACACGCGAACCGATGGGGCTACGGCCAGGCCAAAAGTGGCGGGCGGTGGATGCACTGACAAGAGCAACGGGCGGGTTGCCGGAATTGTCGGCTGACGTGAAACCGCGGCCCACAACCACTGCAATGCTCATGACGCGAAGGTAATCCGGAGTGACGACATCCATCCAAAAAAGTGGCATAACCTCGCCGGGAGGTGTGGGCTGTTCTTCGATTTCGAGAGAGCGTTTGGCGACGCGGCCGCCGAGAGGAAGCGTGTTGACGAAAGCGGCGGAATGAACTCCGGGAATGGCTTCGAGGCGATCGTGGAGCTGATGGTAGAAGCTAATGCATCGCGCGGGATCGCTGCAGAATTCCTGGTTGGGCGTGATGCGGGCTGTGAGGATACGTTCGGGGCGGAAACCCGGGTCAACGTGGGAAAGCGCCACAAAACTGCGCATGAGCAAACCGGCCGCGATCACGAGAAGGACAGCGAAAGCGACTTCGGCGATGGCTAATCCGCTGCGCAAATTCTGAGAGACGGAAGCGGATGCGCCGCGGCTGGCGGACTTGAGCGATTCGATGAGGGCGGCGCGGGAGGAATGGAGCGCAGGAGCAAGACCGAAGAGAAGGCCGGTGAGGATGGCGAGGCCGGCGGTGAACGCGAGGACGCGCCAGTCGATGTGCGCATTGGCGAGACGAGGCGTGTCCACGGGAAGCGAGGCTTTGAGCAACTGCAAGCCTACGGCGGCAAGGACGATTCCGAGCGTCCCGCCGAGAAACGCCAGCAAAACGCTTTCTGTAAGGAGTTGACGGATTACGCGGCCTCGCGCCGCACCCATCGCGGTCCGGAGGGCGATTTCTTTTTCGCGAGTGGCGGCGCGGGAGAGAGTGAGATTGGCGACGTTCACGCAGGCAATCAGGAGAATCAAACTAACCGCGCCAAGAAGAAGAAAGAGGCGGCCGCGCACGTCCGCAACCATCCCGTTGCGCAAAGCAACGACGCTGATGCCGGCGTTCCATTCGGCGGGCATGGGCCAAGGAAAGAGTTTGAGAACGCGCGACTGAAACATGCGAATCTCGGCCCGGGCTTGCGCGATGGTGGAACCAGGACGAAGCCGCCCGATGATGGGCATGAAGTCGCCCGCCCAATAAGCAATCGTGTCGCGCGGATCGTTGTGGAGAGGAATCCAGACTTGCGTTTTGGAAGACGGAAAATTGAAATCGGCCGGCATCACGCCGACGATTTGGCGGCTGACGCCTTCGAGCTCGATGGACTGGCCGACGATGGAAGGATCGCCGGCGAAGCGCTGCTGCCAGAGCGCGTGACTCAGAATCACGTAATTGTCCTGACCAGCTTGATCTTCGCCAGGATAGAAGGAGCGGCCGAGTTCGGGACGTGCTCCCAAGACGGAGAAAAATTCTGCGGAGACGAGAACACCCGAAAGACGGAGCGGATCACCGCGGCCGGTGAGGTTGAACTCGTGGCCTTCAAAATAAGCGGCGGCATCGAGCGAATGCATCTGCTCGCGTAACGCAACGAATGCCCCTTTGGGGTAAGTGCCGGTGATGCTGACTAGATTTTGCGGCGCTGCGAATGGCAGCGGGCGCAAGAGAATACCGTCGACAAGACTGAAGATCGCCGTGTTAGCGCCGATGCCGAGAGCGAGCGTGAGAACGGCAACAACGGTGAATCCCGGATTCTTGCGCAGCATGCGCGCGCCGTAGCGCAAATCTTGCAACAGCGTTTCCACAATATTGGCTCCGCGCGCTTCCCTCCCTTCCTCTTTGACGCGCTCAATTCCGCCGAATTCGAGGCGCGCACGCCGCAACGCTTCTTCGCGCGAGGTGCCGCCGCGCACCAAATCTTCCGCGTACGCTTCGACATGAAAGCGCAGCTCCGCGTCCATCTCGCTTTCCATTCGAGAGCGGCGGAAAGTGCTGCGCGACCATGACCGCAGCCGGCTCCAAAGCGTCATGGTTCCTCCAGCCCGCAACCATTTCTTCGTGAGGTGATCCGCGTCATCACTCGTACCTCAGAGCCACCATCGGATCGACACGCATCGCGCGCCGCGCCGGGAGGTACGATGCTGCGACTGACACGATGACTAGCAGTAAGAGCACGCCCGCGAATGTAAGCGGATCTGTAGGACGCACTTCATAAAGCAAACTCTGAAGAAACCGAGTCAAGACAAGCGCTCCCGCAACGCCTAAAACGATTCCTATCGCCGTAACGCGCAGGCCTCGACCCAACACTTGGCGGACCACGTCGCTGTTTCGTGCGCCCAACGCCATGCGCAGACCGATCTCGTGCGTGCGTCGCGCGACCGTATACGCCAGCACCGCGTAAATTCCGATGGCTGCCAGCACTAGGGCCAGCGCCGCGAACGCGCCAACCAACACGAGGCTGAAGCGCCGGCTCGCCGTCGACCGGCTTATCACCTCGTCCATGGTACGAACGCTTCCCAAGGCGAGTTGGGGATCCAAGCCTCTCACCACGTCGCGAACCTCGGACGCGAGCCCAGCCGGGTCGCCTTGCCCCCGCACGGCAACTCGAAGTGAAAGCGGTGCCCCGAGCTGGGCGTAAGGTTCGTAGGTGTGCGCATCGGTCGCGGTCTCGAGCGGTCCTTGTTTCACGTCGCCCACGACGCCGACAACGGTTAGCCAAGGATCCGTCGACTCCGTTGGTCCCCATTTAAGGCGTTTGCCCAGAGGATCTTGACCGGGCCAATACCTCTTGGCCAACGATTCGCTCACGATAAGCACATGTGTGGACTTTGGTCCGTCCTGCTCGGTGAAATTCCTTCCACGCAAAAGAGGAATACCCATGGCTTGGAGATAGTCTCCGTAAATGACGGAGTGGTTGTCGAAGCTCAGTGCAGGGCCTGGGGGCGGTTGATAGCCTTCCACCGTGAATGCATGTGTCCATCCGCCAAGAAGGGGCAAGTCCGTGGAGCATCCAGCAGCGGCAATGCCGGGTGTGTGGCGCAGTTTTTCCAGCAACTGTTTATAGAAAGTGGCCACCTTTTCGTTTTGCGAATAAGAGTCCGTTGGCGGCAGATCGATCGACGCGGTCAAAACGTGTTCTGGGCGGAAGCCTGGATTGATACTCAATACTCTCTGGAAGCTGCGCACCAGCAGACCCGCGCCGACGAGCAGCATCACGGACAGCGCAACTTCGACAATCACAAAAGCAGCGCGCAAACGTTGATGATCAGGGCCTTGCGAATTGCCCCGGCCACTTTCCTGCAGCGAAGGATTGAAATCAGTTCGCGATGCCCAGAGAGTCGGCAAAACGCTGAAGACGAGTCCCGCCAGGGTGACGATCAGGAAGCTGAAGAGCAG
>JBARCY010000265.1:0-2333 GCA_049794595.1 Candidatus Acidiferrum sp. | reverse complement strand
GAACAGCGAAAACGGGGAGAGTAGAAACGCGACGTGCCAGAGACCGGCAGCGGCTACGGCACGCCAGGGGATGCGACGATCGATCCAGCATTCCTTGAAGTAGTCGGTGCCGAGGAGATTCTTCGGGCTGAGGGGCCAAGAAAAGAAAGTGCGGATGTTGCTGGCGACCCCTTGATGGAAGTCGCCCCAGGCGACGCCGAGCTTAGGCTCGACGGCAATCGCCTCCGGCGTGGGCGGAGGTTCAGGGATGGGAGCCATGCGCGCAGCTGTGGCTGCGCCGCCTTGTCCCAAGAGGTTATATCCACCATTGACCTGGCCTAGAGACATAGAGTTCTGGAGTATACCGTGGCTTAGCGAAATTCACCCGGTCCATTGGTGGGGAGGATGGATCGACTGGCAGATTGGATAGATGCCGGGCAGCGGGGCGGCGATGTATGGGGTTGCGGGCTAAACGGTTGCTGCGTCTGGGCGGCGCGTTAGGAAGTGGCGGAGAACGGCGAACAGGAGTGCGAGGACGCATAGCAAGGTCACGATGCCCCAGAATTGGAACACAGCGTCATACACACCGAGGAAACCGTGCGCGCCGAGGGGGACTTGCGTGGCGAAGAGAAAATTGGAGAGATCGGAAAGGCTGGCTTCGTCGCCCTTGCTGATGAATCGCTGGAGGATTTCCGAGTATGGCCGGAACCCGGCATAAAGTACGGCGCTGGAGAGCAGAGCACCAATCGCGGCGAAGAGACCGATTGCGAGAGACAAGGGGCTGGGTTGAAGTGCAGTTAGCCGGAAGGATTTGCCACGTATGATGACGCCGAGCGCGCAAATCAACCAGAGACTGCCGCAGACGAGCATCACGAGGCCTGACAGCCTCACCAGGAAAGCGCTCCAGTCGGAAAGGTCACTGCCTCTGGAGTTGGCGCGCAGGGCAGCAAGATCCCTTTGCGCGGCTTGATCAGCCCGGTCCTTCAGCGAGAAGTAAAACGCGGCCTCCGCGTGATTCCCTTCTGCTTCCGACAGCCCGCCGAGACGCTGGTAAGCCTGTTGCAGGTATCCCTGTACGAACAATTCGCTCGTCGCCGAGCCCATCATCTGGCCGAAGCGGGCCACCGTCCAATATTTCTCGAAGGCTCCTTTGCGGTCGCCGCGAGACTCGAGAGCCTGGCCGGATTCGAGAAGCTTCTTCGCGTAGTCGTGCGAGTCTCCAGCTGCATAGCTTGGGAGGCCATAGCCGAAGCGGACTCCGTCCGATATCGCTTGAAAGGGATCATGGAGTTGATAACGGAGCAAGACATGGCGATCAAGCTCCTTCTGGCGGCTGAAATACGTGTCGAGTTTCGGAGATTGGAACGCGGCGGCCATGGCCTCTTGCCAAACAGCCGATTTTTCCGGAGGCCTTAGCGCGCTCAGGCCATGTTCAACCTCATCGCAGTCAATCTTCTCCGCCACGATGAGGTGCGGGAGGGCATTTTGAGGATCCCATTGTTGAAGCGCGGGAACCCAATGGTCGATCTCAGAGGAAGTCGGGCATGGCGTGCCAGCAACGGCGTAGACCCAAGTGAGGTTCCGGTCGAGATGAACGGCTTCGTCGGCGAGGCGGACGGACTCTGACTGATTACCTTGATTGGCTGAGCGGACGGCGACGAAGGCTAACGCCTCGGCGTCGTGATTTTGTTCGGCTTTTCGAACGAGCACGTCCAGCTCTGGATCGGGTCCGTGGCCAAGCCAGCGCTGATCAATGTGTAGTACGTCGTGCCATTGCGCGAGAGAAACTTGGAAGGCTTGGCGGAATACTGGCGCGAGAAAAAAAAGTAGAGAGGCGGCGACGCATGCAACGGTGGCGGTTAGAGTGGCTTTGCGCATGGGAAGCTCCTTGTCGAAAAGTTCGCTGGCGGTGGAGACGGTGCGGCGATGGCTGCCTGGGAGGATTGCGGCGAGGATGGCGTGTTTCGCGAGAACACCGGCGCCGCCAACGGCCCAGATGAGCGCCGACCAATTGCCTTCTACGTGATTGAGTTCGCTGAGCATGCCGCGGCCCCAGTCGAGCGTGTCGTGGGGCGCAATCCAGATGGCGAAGCGCAGGAGCGCGATGGCGGCGCTGCGAGGTGCGGCGGAGGGGATCATGCTTTGCCTCCGCTGAAGGCGGCGCGGTGGGCGCGGGCGGCTGCGCGCGCGGCGGAGGGCGAAGTTGCCTGCTGGGCGCGGGCCAGTGCGGCCCCCTTGGGAGTGAGGCGGTAGGTGTGTCGCGGCGGGACGCCGTCTTCGGTCGTGACCCACTTGGTTTCGAGCAGCGAGAATTTGGCGAGGCGCATGAGAATTGGATAGAGCGTGCCGGACTT
>JBARCY010000264.1:0-12445 GCA_049794595.1 Candidatus Acidiferrum sp. | reverse complement strand
GAAACATGGGCCGTTGTCGACCGCAAAGGTGGCTTCGTTGATGTCGAAACTGGCGTTGGCGTGGGCTGGAGCGCCGGAGCCGACCGGCTAACGCTAAAGCTGATGCTCTCCCGCGACCTCAATCCTCGCTCGGCGCATTGAGAACAAATTGTTCTCTTGCAAGCTTCCATGCACCGGTACGAACGGCTCGCATTCACCCTTCGCACCGAAGATTCCAAATGGGACGAAAAACATGAAGGCCAGGATTCTTTTGACTCCCATTCGATCCAGGCCTTAAGTTCAGTCGAACTATCAAAATCCGTGCAAATCATTCCTTCCAATGAAACATATACAGGGAGAGTTTCGTCTCTACGTCAGACGCACGCGAGGGGGCCTTCATGGAAAATTTCTGGAAAGACCTGCGCTACGCCTTTCGGATGCTGCTGAAGAGCCCTGGTTTCGCGATCATCGCTATGCTCGCCCTCGGGCTCGGCATCGGCGCAAACACAGCCATCTTCAGCGTTTTCAACGGCATCCTTTGGCGGCCACTCCCGGTCAAAGATCCTCAGCAGCTTGTCGTTCTCGTTACCAAAAATCGCAACCTGGATTTTCCTCTTAACCTTTCTTACCCCGACTTTCAGGATTATCGCCAGCTCAAGACCGTCTTCCCCGATCTCGTTGCGTACGCACTGAACCCCGTCAATTTAGGCGTCGACGGCCGCCCCGAGCGCGCCTGGACGGAAATGGTTAGCGGCAACTATTTTTCGATGCTCGGCCTCGAAGCTGTCCGCGGACGAACGTTTGCGCCAGATGAGGGCTGGGTTCCTGGCAAAGATCCGTTCATGGTTTTGAGCTACAAATTCTGGCAAAAGCGTTTCGGCGGCAATCCGGCCGTCATCGGCCAGACCGTGCAGGTGAATCAGCAGACGTTTACCATTATTGGCGTTGCTCCCGAGAACTATCGCGGCGCTTACTACTTCATCGAACCGGATTTCTACATTCCCCTCACAACGATGGGCCTTCTCGATCCGACCCAGTCGGATGTCCTCACCAAACGCAGTGCCTCTTTTCTGCGCATCCTGGGCCGTCTTCAGCCGGGCGTCACTCCCGCGCAAGCCATGGCTGCGGCGCAACCGCTCGACCACCGCCTCGAGCACGACTTTCCCGACTCTCACAAGGACTCCTCGCTGCTCGTGATCCCGGAACTCAAAGCACGGCCTGAGCCCGGCTTAGTCGCGGGTTTCATGTCCACGGCTGCTCTTATCTTTATGCTGCTCGTTGGGCTGGTTCTTCTGATTGCTTGTGCTAACGTTGCCAATTTGATTCTTGCGCGTGCCAATGCCCGCAGGAAGGAATTCGCAACGCGCACCGCGCTCGGAGCAAGCCGCGGACGCATGATTCGGCAGCTTTTGACGGAGAGCGTCCTCCTATCCGCCTTCGGCGGGATCCTCGGTCTGCTGATTGCGCGCTGGGCCTCTTTGGCGCTGATGTCCATTCACATTCCCGCCGACGTCCCAATACGCCTGTTTGATCTCCGTATGGACTGGCGCATTTTCGGCTTCACATTCCTGGCCGCCTTGATCACCGGTATGGTCGCCGGAATCGTCCCATCACTTCAGGCCTCCCGCGCGGATGTCGCCGAGACTCTCAAGGCCGGCGGGCGTTCGGGTGGCGCGTCCGCGGGCCGGCATCTTTTTCGTAACGGACTGGTTGTCGCCCAAGTCGCGGTTTCTTTGGTTCTTTTGGCATGCGCCGGATTTTTCATTCGCAGTCTGCAAAATTCGTCCCGCGTCGACATGGGTTTTCGCGTCGATCACACCTTGATGATGACCGTGGACCTTGGCCTGCAACGCTACACGGAAATGCGCGGCCAGCAATTTTACAAGCAGGTCACCGAGCGCGTGCGCTCGCTCCCTGGCGTTCGCGACGCCGCGGTCGCCTCCTACCTCCCCATGGGCTACGAAAATTCCCTCGCTAATATTTTCCCCGAGGGGCAGGCCATCGACGACAAATCGAAAACCGAAACCGCCTGGGACGACGAAGTCCAGCCAAGTTATTTCCGCGCCATTGGCACGCCCGTAATAGAAGGCCGCGAATTTACCGAGGCCGACACTGCGACTGCGCAGAACGTCGCCATCGTTAACGATACCTTCGCCAAGAAAATCTGGCCCGGCCAGAATCCCATCGGCAAAACGTTTCGCACTAAAAAGGATGGCCCTCCCATCCAAATTGTTGGCTTGACCCACACCGGCAAATATCTTTTTCTTTACGAAACTCCGCAGCTTTACGTCTATTTTCCCCTCGCTCAGCGCTATGAGTCGGGCGCGAGCCTGTTCGTGTACACTGCGGGAGATCCGGAGCAGATACTTCCCGCCGTCCGCGATCAAATTCGCCAGCTCGATGCCGGGCTGCCCGTTTTCTCGGTCAATACCATGGAAGCCCACGTCGAGTACGGGAAGCCGCTTCTGCCCGCGCGTCTCGGCGCCATGCTTGTGGGCGCTTTCGGTCTTCTCGGTTTGGTGCTGGCTTCCGTCGGCGTTTACGGTGTCGTTTCGTACTCCGTCAGCCAGCGCACGCAAGAGATCGGCATTCGCACGGCTCTTGGCGCTCAACGTTCGGCAGTGCTGGGCATGGTGCTGAAGCAGGGAATGAACATGGCGCTGATTGGGACAGGCGTGGGAGTTGTCCTATCCTTCTTGCTCTTCCGCGGCTTGGGTTCCTTGCTCTATGGGGTTAAATCTACCGACTTACTCACTCTCTCGGCAGTTTCGGCGACTCTCCTGTTTGTGGCCTTTGTTGCGAGTTACGTTCCCGCTTTTCGCGCCACTCGCGTCGATCCGGTGGTCGCTCTCCGCGAACAATGACGCACGCCAGCCAAGTTGCGTGAACCTATTCGGTGTCTACGTCGTTCTTCAATTTTTCGTACGCCGCCGCGCTCAAAATTTTTTTAGTCACCAGCTCGTGTTTGTCTTTATATGGGCGCCCGGCAATGATACGTCTGGCCTCGTGCTTTCCAATCCCCGGTAAGTCCGTCAATTCGTCCACGGTGGCCGCATTCAGGTCTACCTTTTTCTGCTCGCCGTTTTCCCAGCCTTCTTTCGCGCCCTCTACTGCGGCCTTTACGGCTTTGGTGGCTTCTTCGACGGCGGGTTTAGCTTGCGCCGCGGCTTTTGCCGCCTCATCGCGAATTTCCTTGTTGCGCTCGGCAGAGTTGTCGCTGCAACCTGCCCCGCTTAGCGCCAAGATCACAGCCGCCGTTAATGCCAGTCCCGATATTCCAAGCCATCGCCGCATGCGGATCACCTCATTGTTGCTTTCTACTATCCTCTACGTCTTCCGGGCCTCCCGTCTATCCTAAATTGAGCACGTCCCGTCTTTCACTCATCTCCTTCGGATCCTTGCTGCACTTATTTGTCCTTCTTGAGGAACGTGCCCCGCTCCAGATCCTTGAACGCTTGCTGAAGCTGCTCCTGCGTGTTCATCACAATGGGGCCATACCACGCGACTGGCTCTTCCAGCGGTTTTCCGGATACGAGCAAGAACCGGATGCCCTCGTCGCCTGCCTGTACGATAACCTCGTCACCGCGATCGAACAGGACAAGGGAACGGTTATCGGCGGCGACGGGAGGCGCTGTATCCAGCCAACCGACTGACTCGGTCGGGACGGCCAGCGGCTCCGACGCGTTGCAGAATTTGCCTGAGCCTGCAAAGACATACGCGAATGCATGACGCGTCGTCCCTACGGGAAGAGTTTTCCTTCGCCCCGGCGCTACGGAAACGTCCAAATAAGTGGGCTCGGCTGCAATTCCATCGACAGGGCCGGTTTTGCCCCAGAAATTTCCGCAGACGACGCGGACGTGGGTTCCATCGTCATCTTTGATTTCGGGAATTTCTCCGGCTTTCACTTCCTGATAGCGAGGAGTCGTCATCTTCAGCGCGGCCGGCAAGTTCGCCCACAGTTGAAAACCGTGCATGCGGCCTGCGTGATCGCCCTTTGGCATTTCCTGGTGAATGATGCCGCTTCCCGCGGTCATCCACTGGACGTCGCCCGAGGCGATTTCGCCGTGGTTCCCCATGCTATCCCCGTGCGCTACAGTGCCCGCCAAAACGTAGGTAATCGTTTCAATTCCGCGGTGCGGATGCCAAGGAAAGCCGGCTAAATAATCTTCAGGAACATCGTTGCGAAAATCATCCAACAACAAGAACGGATCAAAGTCTGTCGTATTTCCAAAACCAAAGGCCCGGCGCAAGTGCACGCCTGCGCCTTCTACTGTAGGCTTGGCTTTCACGAGTCGCTTAACTGGTCGTATCGACATGACTGCACTCCTCTCTCCCCGGCCGGATCGCATTGTGTGCACGCACAAGACGGGCACGGCGTGCCGTGCCCGTACGGTGAACGGATGCGAGCGCACTGCTTTCCGGGTGCTTAGCTATCTCCGTAAACGGGCACGCTTGTGCCGGAAATCAGTTTGGCATCGTCGCTGCACAAGAACAAAATTACTCGAGCGATTTCTTCCGGCTTGGGCCATGCGACAAACTTTGCCTTGGGCATGGCTTTGCGATTCGCGGGAGTATCGATAATGCTCGGCAGAATCGAATTGGCGCGGACTCCGGTGCCTTTCAAATCCGCCGCGAGGCAATCGATCATCGCCACCGCCGCGGCCTTTGACGCCGCGTAGGCTGCCGCTCCCGCGGCGTGGTCGACTGCGGCCTTGGACGCCACGTTCACAATGGCTCCCCTGCCTTGTTTTACCATCACCCGCGCGGCCGCTCGCGCCAGCACAAATCCTGCGCGCAAATTCAGCGCCAGTTGCTGTTCAAAGACTTTTGTCTCCATCTCCCACAGCTTTACTCCGCCTGCGTAGCCGCCCACGGCGTTCACCAAACAATCGAGACGGCCATTTCGCTCGACAATTCCGCCGATCAACTTGGCCACTGCCGCTTCGTCCGTGACATCCACGGCGTGGCCATCGAGCGACGATCCGTCTGCCTTCACCAATGTTGCGCTGGCCGCCTTCTTCAATTCATCCAAATCACCCGGCCGCTGAAATGTAACGTTCACGCGCGCTCCGGACTCGATAAACGCCAAACTCACCGCGCGTCCCAGTCCACCGGTCCCGCCAGCCACCAACACGACTTTGTTGTCTGCGCTCATAGCCTCATCTTCTTACGTTCCGGGCCGTCTGTCGACTGCGCGATAGCGGGGGAACGAAGATCGGGGCCGCTGGCCCTGGGGGAGTTGGAAGTGAGAGGTACCCCCCGGGTATACAGAGAAGTGTGAAGTAAGCGCATGAGCCGATTGGAGTTGTGGGCGATGCTGCGTGTTCGATGTTTACTCGCTGTGGAAAAAGAGGGAAGTGCACGGGCTGCCGCGAGCAGCGAAGATTTGTAGCTAGACCCCACCGCCAGTGTTTCTTGTAAGAGTGGCAAACAAAGGGGTTGCGCGTGACGTGGCGCGTAAGAGTGGCAAATGCGGGACTTAAAGTTGTCGCGTTTTCATTGCGTTGCCGATGGCCGGTAAGAGTGGCAGAGAAAGGGTTTACGGCGGGGAAGTTGAAGGTCGAAAGTTCAATGTTGAAGGAAGAAAAGGCGGGTGAGGCGATGTAACTGGAACGGACTTGAGAGGGGAGAAGGCGGCGCGGGCGAACCATGGAAGATGGTAGCATCGGAGTACCGGAGAGTAAAGTGTTTTGCAGGGAATGGCCGAATTTGAAGGGTGAACGGTCGTTTTCAGCGGTTGATCGGCGAGCGACTGTCTCAACCGTCAGCCTCTTCTGTGCACTTATGGTTTTCAGGCCGCGATGTCATCTCGGACGGCGATTATATAGAGCGCCGCGGTTTCGACGGCTTGCTCCGCTTCCTGGCGAGAAACAAATCCCGAATCGTCATAGAGCGCCAGATTCCGTTTGCGTCGGAGCCTGTCGAAGACGGTTAGCAGAGAGGCATGTTTCTTGTCGATCCGCGCTCGCACGAAATCAATGATGGCGATGTGATGTCCAGGCTGGCTCCTTGCGCGAAATCCGTAGCTAAACATGAATCCGAGAGAAGCCTTAAGCATGGCTTCGTACGCCTGCTGCAGACAGGCTTCTTCGTCAAAGGCCAGGATTTTACGGGCAGAGGAAAGCTTCTTATCGGCGCTTGCGAGGAAGCGATTGATTTGCGCCCAGTCGACGACGTGGGGTTTGAGCTTTTTCATCCGGCCCAATCAAGGAAACGCGTTTATTGTGCCAGATATTTGCAAGAAAGGCATCTTTCCGATCTCGGCGCGACTTGAACTCCTTCACTGCCAGAACCGTGTAGTTGACTTCGCGCCCAAGCTGCCGCTCAAGTCTTCTTACTGCCTCGGCTAGAGCATCACCACGAGGAGTCCCAAGCACGAGCACATCAATGTCACTGGCTGCATCTTGCCTGCCGCGCGCAAAGGAACCATACAAATAAGCCTCGTCGATTCCATCGATTTTCTTGAGCGAGTCCGCAATCAGGGGCACAGCGCCAATCGTTTTTGCAACGATGCTGCGAACCTCTTTGAACAGGGGATAGCCGCGGTTCAGCTGAAAATACTTTTGCCGCCCGCTCACTTCCGCCTTAAAGAGCCCCTCGCGCTCCAGCCGCCCCAGTTCTTTCGACAGGTTGGACGGGTCGACTTTCAACCGCTCCGCAAGGTCCCGCAAATGGAGCCGGGCCGCCGGGTTTGTGAAGTAATAGGCCAACAGGTTTCTCCTCGCTTTGGATCGTAGTTCAAACATCTAGTCAAAGACTACCACACTTGTGGTAGCAAATTACCACGGCTAGAAATACTCGCTTCCTCGTCTTGACTAAGTAGCCTCGGACGACTGGTAGCATCGGAAAGGGATTCGTCGAAGGATCAACAAGGAAGAGTCGAAATCCGCACCCTTTGAAAATCAAACCCCAAAGCGTGCGCCACCCAATTCAAGAGCCTAACCCACCCGCCCTTGAAAACCACAAGGATGGTCCACCCAAAAGCTACAATGCGGATTTACGTGGCGGCCACCCGCCCGGCACCCAGGGCACTCGGCCTGTCCAAGCGGAGGGGTTCCTATTTCTTTTCTATGTGAAAAATAACTACGTCCGGTTTAGGATTACCGCAAAAGACTTCCATCTTCACGATAATTGGCTTCGTCCATGCAATGTTTGCACGTTTTCCTTGCAGTGTCGGTACTGTCCATTCCTCTTTTGGGCTCAGTGAAATATAGTCTCTCACCCACAGCTCAAATGGGAAATCATCATATCCGGTGCCAGTGGATTCCCATGTTGGGGGCTGGGACAGACGGGGCGTTTCCGGCGGGTGGCCGCGCCTCAACCCTTCCGTGGCTCATACCTTTGCGCCGCAATTGGTGAAGGAGTGAGACGTTTTTCGCCAGCGTCTATTTCCTGAGTCTCACCCACCGTGCAAGACGGAAAGCGTGAATGGTTCCAATCATTGTGGCGAAACTCAGGCTAGTGCTGCTGGCGGAAGTGAATCTCACAACGGGGTGCGCCCTTATGCATACACTTCGCTTCTGAGATTATGAGGGTTTCTTTGAAGTGTTGGGCCAACCCCTTGCCAATTCCCTTGGCCAATGAACACATCTGCCGGGGAGAGTCATAAACCAGGAGAACTTCCTCCGGGCTCACGCGCATCGTTTTCAGCTTGGGAGGCTTGGCCCCCTCGTGTTGTGTGCGGACGACGGTGTGGACAGTCCCTTCCGTGTTCTCGATAACATCCAAAGCCTTCCACTTTGGCTTCAGCAGGTGTCCATACATGAGCATCAAGGATGGCGCGATGAACATTCCAAAGTCTTCCAGAACCGCGGGGACTGGAAGGCCAGTTACAGCCGAAGCGGCGGATACGAGGGCCACGACCTCAGAATCCGGATATTCCCCGACAGTCATGTATAAATATTTTTTCAATCCAGCCTTTTCCAGAAGAGTCTCCCAACCATTGGCACCGAGCCTTGCCTCGGCGTACTTCCGAAGTTCCGAGAAGATCATCCCGTACATGTACCACCCCCGTAGCCGTTCTATAACTTAAATTACTAAAACCGTCAACGGGCTTACGTCCACAAACAAAAAGACAATCCCACCTTTGCTTGCAAAGGTTCCTACCTATCAGCAAAGGCAATTTGGAGTGGGGGTCGCGCTAAAGCCGCCGGTCGCCCGGCCACGCTAGGTTCGCGCGCATAGACTACTCGTCGAGGATTCAGATTTCGAGGATTACGGGGAGGATCAGCGGGCGCTTGGAGGTTTGTTTGTTGATGTAGCGTTTGAGGTCGACGCGGATTTTTTCCTTGATGACGCCCCAGTCGGATTTTTCCTCGGCGTTGGATTGCTCGACGGTTTTGATGATGACTTCGCGAGCACCGGCGATCAATTCGTGGCCATTGTCGCTGAACATTCCGCGCGTGACAATTTCCGGCTGGGACTCCATTTTGCCGGTGTGCTTGTCGATGGCGATGATGGGGACGACGACGCCGTCTTCGGAAAGATGTTTGCGGTCGCGGATAACCACTTCTTCGATCTCTTCGAGCGAGCCGGAATCGACGCAGACGCGGCCAGCGGTGACGGGATCGCGGCGGCGGACGCCGTCCTGGGTGAACTCGATGGATTTGCCGTTTTCGAGGAGGAGGATTTCCCCGGAGACACAGCCAAGTTGGTGGGCTAATGCGGCATGGCGGAAAAGATGGCGGTATTCGCCGTGAACGGGAATGAAGTACTTCGGCTTGACGAGCTGCAAAACAAGTTTTTGTTCTTCCTGGCTGGCGTGGCCGGAAACGTGGATGGTGCCGGCGGAATTGTCGTAATAGACGAGAGCGCGGCGGCGGAACATGTGGTCCAGCATGCGGAAAATGGCTTTTTCGTTGCCGGGAATGATGCGCGCGGACAGGATGACGCTGTCGTTTTCGTCGACGGTGACGAAGCGGTGATTGTCGACGGCGATGCGCGAAAGGGAAGACATCGGTTCGGCTTGGCTGCCGCTGGCGAGAATAACGATGCGCTTGGGATCGAAGTTGCGAATGTCCTGGGGGCGAACGACCATGCCATCGGGAATGCGCAAGTAATTCATGGAGTGCGCGATTTCGACGTTATCGACCATGCTGCGGCCGACGAAAGCGACTTTGCGGCCGACACGTCCGGCGATGTCGATCACTTGTTGAATGCGGTGAATGGATGAGGCAAAACAGGAAAGGATGACGCGGCGCGGAGCGGAGCGGCAGAGCTCTTCGATGCGTGGAACGATGGCGCGTTCAGAGGGAGTGAATCCGGGGCGCTCGACATTGGTGGAGTCGCTGAAAAGAGCGAGGACGCCCTCGGCGCCATAGCGAGCGAAGGTGTGGAGATCGAAGGGAGCGCCGTCAACAGGTGTCTGATCGATCTTGAAGTCGCCAGTGTGAATGATGACGCCAACGGGGGTGCGCACGGCCAGCGCGACACAATCGATGGTGCTATGCGTGACGTTGATGAACTCGATCTCGAATGGACCAATTTCAACGAGGCGGCCAGGGAGGACTTCGCGGAGAGTCGTGGAGTCGAGGAGGCCGGCCTCTTCAAGGCGTTTCTTGACGAGAGCGAGAGTGAAGCGCGTGCCATAAACGGGAACATTCAAGTCGCGCAAAATATAGGCGAGAGCGCCGATGTGATCTTCGTGGCCGTGAGTGAGAACGATGGCGCGAACGTGCTGGCGATTTTGTTTTAGGTAGGTGATGTCGGGGATGACGAGGTCGACGCCGAGGAGTTCGGATTCGGGGAACATCATGCCCGCGTCGATGACGAGAATGTCGTCACCGAGACGAAGCACCATCATGTTCATTCCAAATTCGCCGAGACCGCCGAGGGGGATTGCAAGTAACGACTGCGTAGACTTACTCAAAGAAAGGTTATCTCCGTGACGTCTTAGGAATCGTATCACAGTGGGATGATGGGCGCGCGGCCCGGTCGCGATGAGAGCCGAGGGTTTCTTTTTGCACAGAGCGTTCGCGCTCATCCAGCGGGGGCGGAAGAGAATGAAAAAGCTGCGACTAGCGATCGCCGCCGCTAAAGAGATGCGCAATCAACACGAGGAGGACCGCGCCGACCGTGGCAGCGGCGAGGGAATAAAGAAAGCCTCCACCGAAAATGCCAAGCCTTATGAATATCCAGCCACCGATGAAGGAGCCGACGATGCCAAGAATAATGTCGGCGATGCAGCCGAAGCCGCGGCCGCGCGCGATTTTGCCGGCAAGCCATCCGGCGATTAGGCCGATGATGATCCAGCCCCAGAATCCATTTGGGAGGTAGACCGAAATGCCCTTCGTCTCGACCAGGGCGCTAAAAAGTGTGACAAACATTAAACCTCCAAGAAGATTCTCGATGGCATCCGCGGCTGTGGTGCGTAAGAGTCTACCAGATGAATTGCAGTTGCGTCATGCGCGAGCGGGTGGGCAAGCCCGACTCTTATGGTGCGCGGCGGCGTTAGAGGGATGAAGGTTGCTGTTGCGTCATGCAATGGATGGTTCCGAGGCCGAGGACCAGATCGCGGCAGGCGATGCCGACGATTTCGCGGCTGGGGAAAAGTTTGGCGAGAGTGTTTAGGGCGATGCGGTCGTTCGAATCGTTGAAGGCGGGGACGAGGACGATTTTATTGGCGATGTAGAAGTTGGCGTAGCTGGCGGGGAGGCGCTGGCCGTCGAAATAGACCGGGTTGGGCATGGGGAGAGTTTCCACGCGGAAGGGGTGGCCGTCCTGATCACACATATTTTTTAAGAGCGAGAGATTTTCCTGGAGCGAAGAGTAGTTGGCGTCGTTCTGGTTGTCTTCGACGACCGTAACTACCGTTGTGGGATCGACGAATCTGGCGAGATCATAGACGTGGCCATGAGTGTCGTCGCCGGCGATGCCGTTTTTTAGCCAGAGGACGTTAGTTATGCCGAGATAGTTTTTGAATACTTCGGCGTAGTCTTCGCGGGTGAAGCCGGGATTGCGTTCCTGCATTTTGCTGAGAAGGCATTCTTCCGTTGTGAGCAGCGTGCCGAGGCCATTGACGTCGATGCTGCCGCCTTCGAGGACTACGCGGCGGCCTTTGTGCATGGGTTGCCAGAGGCGGCGATTCAGTTTTTTGTTTGCCCTGGCGACGGCTTGCGCGTCTTTTTTGTGATTCGCGTATTTTGCCCAGCCGTTGAAGAGCCAGTTGGTATAGGCGACTTCGTCGGAAGAATTGTTGACGCAAATGGGGCCGGAATCACGCATCCAGCCGCGATCGGTGGGGACGCGAAAAAAATCGACGGCGGAGAGGTGGGCGCCGGATTTTTTTAGGATAGTGCGGACGCGGGACTCGGCTTCGCGATTTTCTACGAGGAGATATACGCGCTCGACTTGCGATAGATGGCGGACGATTTCGGCGAAGGCCCAGGGGATGGGCGAAAATTTTCCGGGCCAGTCGGTTAGCTCGTGGGGCCAGCCTAGCCAGGTGGCTTCGTGGGGTTCCCATTCGGCGGGCATGCGAAAACCCAGCCCTCTCGGAAGCTGCTCTATTGGCAAGAGGCCTCCATCGATGTCAAATCTGCAGATGGTTCAACCAAGGTTGACTCGCAGCGCGAGGGCCGAATCTCGTCGAAAACTTCGCGTTTCACACATGAGAATATGAACGCCGCGCGATTCTAGCCCCTCTGCAAGGTCTGGAAAAACAATCTTTGAATTGAAGTCACCATCGTTGGTCCGCACCAGTCTGAGCTCCGTCGGTATTTCTAAGCTTATGGCTTTTGGACCGCTCGTCCGGACCCGAACCGCTGGCGCACTCCCTCTTCCATCTTCGCGGCTTTTGGCTCCGCGAACTTCGTACCCCGCCTTCCTTAGGATAGCCTCCAGATTGTCAAAAACCAGCTTTCCGCTGCAGTGAACTTTGTCGTACGAAACAAGTCGAACTCTCAGATTTGCCCTGCCTAATGGTATGGCCATCGTCTGCTCCTACCTGCTGCAACATCATCTTACCACCGACCGGGAATCATTCGCCGAGCCAGCGGTTGAGGATGGGTTGGTAGGCGTCGATGCGGCGATCTCGGAGGAAGGGCCAGTTGCGGCGGGTTTCTTCGCTCTGGGCGGGGTCGCATTCGACGACGAGAATTTCTTCTTTCTCGTTTGAGGCTTCGGAGAGAATGCGGCCGAAGGGATCGGCGACGAAAGAGTTGCCCCAGAATTCAAGCCCGGTGTCGCCTTTTTCTGGCTTGCCTTCACAGCCGACGCGATTTACGACGGCGACGTAAACGCCGTTGGCGATGGCGTGGGCACGCTGAATCGTGCGCCAGGCGTCGAGCTGAGCCGCGCCGAATTGCGCTTTTTCATGCGGATGCCAGCCGATACTGGTCGGATAGAAAATCACCTGCGCGCCTTGCAGAGCGGTGAGGCGCGAACCTTCCGGATACCATTGATCCCAGCAAATTTGAATGCCGATGCGGCCATAAGTGGTGTCGAAATTCGGGAAGCCGAGATCGCC
>JBARCY010000263.1:0-6104 GCA_049794595.1 Candidatus Acidiferrum sp. | reverse complement strand
AGGTGCTTTAGCAACAAGATGATATTTAGCTACTGCCAAACCAGCGGGTACTTGCGCCGCCGGCGTACTGAATGGCTCGTTTTCGAGATATTTGAGGACGTAAGTTCCGATGCGACTACCTGACTTAGTCCCCCGTTAGTGCTGCTTACGGCCGCCCTCCGATTGTGATGATCTCTTGGATCCGCCCCGCGTTGCCTCATCTATGCCCCATTCAAGCAGGAATTCGATCCGCTTATTTGGAGAGCGGCGCTCGCGCATGGCAAGCTCGACAAGTCTTGCTTTCAAGCTGTGGGGTATTCTTATTAACAAGCGAGCTTGGGGTTGACGAACTTAGCCGGCATCGCGATCTGCAAGGGCTCCTGTAAAGCAGAAATAGGAATTGGCATGGGTGAGAGTGAGCTCAGAAAACGTTATACAGATGCAGAGTGCCAAACTCTGTTTGCGTCTTTGTTTCCTGCGGGCTTGGCAGGAAAAGATGTTCTCGAGGAAATTGTACCCGAAGGATGGCCAGATTCCACGCTTCAGTTCGTATTCCACCCGACCCTTGAGCAGGTACATTGGGAACGCGTCCAGCTTCATCGCAACCTTCGCAACTGGTCGTGGTTTCCGAAAGACCGGCTGGACGAACCGGAGCCCACACTCGAAGATGTTAACGCAGACTACCATCACAGCTCTGTTGACACCACGCGCGAAGTGCTAGAAGCTGGTTGCTGGCTGCCTGTGGGACGTGTTCTCCAACGAAAACGAAGTGGTCGACCGGGATGGCCGGCCGGTGGACATTGGTTCCTGGCGTGGCGCCGCCGGATTCCTGGCCGAGCAACTGAATCGCGAGTCCGGGAAGCGCCAGTACGACTATATGGATTTCTACATGGGAAGTTTCTGGGTCTCCGAGCGCGCCGACGTGACGCCCGTCTATGGGATGATCTTCCGCCGATTGAAGGATCATTTGTTGGATTGGCGATATCGTTTTCCGGAACTGCATCAGATCGAGTTTCCTGCCGATAGACCAGACGGTCGAAGGAGTCATGAGCTCGAAAAGATGAGAGTTGATCTCGAACAGGCGCGCCGCGAAGCCCTCGGCGATTTAAAGCTCGAGCCCGTGCCCGCGATCGTGCTTGCGTATAGCAATGTCTATGGGGTCTCTCCTCACGGTTGGCCGCCATGGGATTTCAACGAGCGCGACGATTGAGTTCCTAAGGCGGGGATACATCGGCCTTTCCTTCAAATCGGACGCGCGGCAGTGCGTCGAGATCGATACGCTCGCATACGCTCAAAGCAGGAAGGTGGTTGCCTGATTGCGGAATGCCGCGGCGTTCGTGCTAATGCTGAATAGGAGAGTGATCCTCCTGAATTCCTTGGCTACCGCCATACTCATCGATTTGCCACTGATGGATCGTCAGAACTTCCGCGATGGCGGACTACCTGCGCCCTAATAATATGGGCGCATTGATTTTGCGCACATTTCCTTGACTAGTACGGCGATTCGCCATTGTACGCTCATGAGCGGGTCAGAGGGGGCCATGAGAAACACAGCGAAGATTGCTCGCCGGTCGCTAAAACAAGACCGTTTTTGGGAGCTCAGGTGACTTCCGAGCAGAAAGCGTTAATCGCGCGGGCAGTAGCCCTGCGCGGTTCTTCGGTAACCGATTTCATTGTCGCAAGCGCCCAGCAGGCTGCGGCGGATACAATTAAGGATTTCGAACTTCTCACTCTCCATGACGAGGCCCGCAACGTTTTTGTAAACGCGAGTCCGCATCCTCCATCGCTTTATGCAGACGCGAGCAAAGCTGCGAAACAGCACAAGGAGCGGATGGGGCGTTGATTGGTCGGCGAAACGGAAAAGCCACAGTCGTCATCGAGTTGCTCGACCAAAAAAATGAGCAGGTGGCTTTTTCCTGTGGCGTCGAGGTCCTGGACACCTATCTTCACAAGCAGGCAGGGCAAGACCTCAAGAAGCGTGTGGCGGTTCCCTTCGTAATTACCCCGGACGGAAAGACGATAGCAGGCTATTAGACCTTAATCTCAACGTGTCCCTGCTGCATTCTTTCTCTTCCCTTTCTCCCAATGCCGATCAGTTCGCTGGGGGTGCACTGGTTCCAACCCTTGTCAATCGAAGCTTGGCAAATCTCGACGGGGAGAAACACCCACGCGGTATCGCGGTCTGGGCTGCGTTCTTGGGAGCATTGCTCGTCTGGCTGCTCGCCATGCAATTCGTCCTCGCGGGGGCGATGTGTGCTCAAGTCTGTCGCGTGGGTTCACGTGTTCGCCTTGAGGCTGCTGCCCTTGAGCAGAAGCTCGCGGAACTTCGCGTAGAGCATGTTGGAGCGCATGTCCGGCTGCGGGCCCACAAACAGACGGAACACCATGCGCTCTGCCCGGTAGACGAGCTGGAGCGCGTCCCACCATTCCACGTTAAGGCGCGGGTGGGTCACGCAGTCGGGGTTCGCGTTCAACTTCCTGAACTTCCTTTCGGCAGTGAGGAACACCCCGCACGCCTCCCGCATCGCCTCGGACTGGTCGCACTCTTCGTACATAGTCCGCACCTGAGCGGTGCCGTCAGCCTCGATCTTCGTCTCGGCAATCTGGTCGAACATTTCCATACTCACTCCTCCTTGTTGTGCCCCGGCCTCAGCGGTCGGGCTGCGGGAATGTCTCTGGATCGCCGGAAGCCGCGATCCTCGTCGTTGCCGACGCCGAAATAGCAGTTCAGTTCCCAAGCCATCACCTGCGTGAACAGCATCAACGGGCACTTGTGCTGCTGATCGAGAACGCACACCGCGTTGCGCTGTATGAGTTCCAGCAGCGCCTCCGGCGTCATCCGCACGCGGCGCTCGTAGCCTGCGCACATCGACAGTATTTCGTCGGCGAGCCTTCTTCTCTCGGGCATGCCCGCCTTCGGCGCGAGCACGGGGAGGCACTCGAAAACGAGGAATGCGCGCAGGCGAGCCTCCCTGCGGACTTCTGCGGAAGCCGCCTTGTCGCCCATTGGAATCACTTTACCCATGTATGCGCCTCCAACCCCATGCGAGCACCAAAGGCGAATAGGTAAAAAGCGGAAGGCATGCCCTGCCTGAGGCGGCACCGCGCCTGAGGAAGAGCAGCAGGAACTCGGCGGCGTAGCTCGCGAGCAAACCGAAGAACATCCACGCAGTCGCCCTCACCGAAGTGACCAGCAGCCCGCCGTGGGCTTCGCGCCACTGGCGCACGGCTTCCCCGCCTTGCCGCCACGGGCACGCGCTGAGCGTCGAATAGATCAAGACCCAGAAGCAGCAAGACCAAGGAGCGACCCAGAACCAGAACTCCGCGCCCTCGGGGCTGCGCATCATCGCCACGGCTGCGAGCGGAAGGAACGTCGCGAATGGCACGAAGATGATGAGGATCAACAAAGATTTCACCAGCCGCTTCAGCATCGGGTCTCCTCTGTTACGGCAACAGCACCGCTTTGAGCAGCAGCATTTCCCTGAGCCATTTGATCATCGCAGCACGCTCCTCCGTCCGGCGCGGTAGCCGAGCTTGTAGATCAGAACCAGCAGTATGATCACGAACGGCATCGGTCGCCTCCCAGCGGCGGGCATTTGGGGTGGCGCGTCATGTCAGCGCCCCGTCGCCTGTCCGAGCTTGCGCATGACGCCCGTCCCAGTCGTCTCCCACCGCCAATTCTTTTCGTTCCACTTCACGTCCTTGACCTTCTTGCGGTAGACCACGTTCAGGGTGAACATCGTGTAATACACCTCGTCGCCCACGATTTTCGTGACTATGCCGATGCCCCCGCCGTTCGCGCCGCCGAGCACCGCGACACGGTCACCCACGGCAAGGGGAGGGATGACCTTGTTGCCGTACCACTGCTTGCGCTTCTCGACCAGCCACGACAAGCCTTGCTGGCTGTAGCCGAAATCCTTCACCCACAGCGGGATTCTTTCCTGTCCGACACGCGCTTCCCTGTCCGGCTGGAGATAGACGTCCACGTCAAACTCGGTCAGCATGTCGAACCGCCGCTTAGCTTCCGTGATGTCGAACGGAATCATGTTCGCTGGGACAACGAAGAATTTCGGATACGCGAACTGAGCACGCCATCCGAGCGTGTTGCGCTCCAAGCGCCCCCACAAAGAAACTTCCCCGTGGATTCCTCGCTGGATGTAGCCGATGTCGATCAAGTGCCGCATGTTGATTCCGGCGTACATCCCGCACGTGCAATTTTCGTTGGGGACGTAGTGTTCTTTGGATTGCATCCACTTTCTGGTTTCATCCGTGGTTGCGGACGCTACCAGCCACTTCCAATCATCGCGGTAATGGCACGTGGCTTCGAAAGCGACCTTGGGCGTCCATGGCGCTCCGTTAAGCGAGGCGACGCCCTCGGCAGACCAGCCCCATGAACGGTAAGCCGCGAACGGCTCGACGTCCATGTCCGGCACCTTCGCCAAGTCCACCCCGTACCGGGCGTGGGGCAACGCGCTGCCGCGTCTGGAACGCCGCGCCAAGTTAGAGCTTCTCGACGGTGACAGGCTCAACGGCAGTCTCCGAGACGGGCACTTCCACGATCACGGGCTGCCCCGCTGGGCGCTCCGCTTCGCCGTGCAGAGGCGCGGGGAGCCTCAGCGGAACCACGTCGATGATCTCGATTGGCTTTCCGATTTCGCACATAGCGTTTTCTCCTTGTTGCACCTTGTGATGGCGCAAACGGAAAAAGCTCCAGACATGGGGCCGCCTCGCGGGACGTCCCTTCGAAGCAGAAAGGGGAGAGCAGTTAACTTAGGGGAGATGCTTGAGAGCTACGTTTTGCGGCCGATTTCCAGGCCAGGATCGGCCGAGTTGGTGGAGACCAGGTTTCCATGCGCATCACGCACGGTGTTGAAACGCTCGTTGGCGCGCCCGGTAATTTGGTTCCGTTGGTCGCGGACGATGCTGGACGTGTCGCTGTACCCTGTCGTGATAGAGCCGATGACGCTGCGATTGCCATCACGGATGAAATACTTTTTCAGCATGCTACCTCCAGCCATAGTATACAGGGCAGGGACGCAGAATGGCTATTTCGTAACCATCTGAAAAGAAGTGGTTTACGATTAGCCCATCCGAGAACAACTTCCAACGCTGCAGACGGCAAGGTTTTTCGAACAATGGCGTCTCGCGACGCTGAAAGACCCGAGCATCATCGTCCTGCCAGAGGCAGTTCTCTCCCCGACTGAACCGGATGTAAATGCCAGTGTCGAAAAGAAGCGGACCAGTCGGCGGTGAAATCATCCCCTATTCGCTCGGGCGCGTCCAAAGACGTCCTCGGGCCCCCCGAGCTTTCTCAGGCTTCGCAGGGCCTCAAGACCTGTTTCCACAGCCAACCGCTCGTCGATTACTCGTCGCACCCTTCAGAGTTGCTGCGTGACCGGAGGGCCTTGCGAAGTCGCCGGACCTTCCCGACTTCGAGTAAAAGACTGGTCCGCGTCAATGCCATCCTGCTCATGGCGATTCTCCAGGGTGACTCCGAGTGCAATCAAACACAACTAACTGGGTACTCGCAGCGAAGACCCGTCTCCAGCGTCCACGGAAGTATAAAGTATGCGTGATGACCGGGTCGGATTCTGGTTGAGGCCGAGTCCGAATCCCAGGCCCTTCGCTGCGGATAGCACGTGATGAAAGAGAGCGTTTTGTGGGAGGGTCCCACGCGAAGAGTAATCGATTCCAAGAACGGCTGGAAGGTACGCCTTCTCGAGGCGCCTCAGGGCACCCGAACATTTCAGCACTGCCGAACGTGACGCCGGTGTTTGTAGTGCAACTCCGGCAGCGGTGCTTGGATGCCCCGTGGCCGCGTCTACTTCGTCCGGTTCTCGATCGATGGTGCAGCTAGAGCATTTCCATAAACGATGTAGCTTAACAACGAGCTATCTTTGTGGCACAGTAGGGGCTATGACGCCCATTCCTGTGCCGGTCCGGCAACGCATTCTGCAGCTGTACGATCGAGGCAAGAGCACTCGCGAGATCGCGCAATTTTGCGGCTTTTGCGTGGCTGCGGTGCGCCGCGTGCGCCAGCAGTTTCGCCAGCGCGGCACTCTGCAGCCGCGAACCCACCGCAGCGGACGCCGTACGCTACTCACCGCAGAGCGCCAGCGGCGGCT
>JBARCY010000262.1:0-3818 GCA_049794595.1 Candidatus Acidiferrum sp. | reverse complement strand
AGCCCTTCCAGCAGAACATTACGGGGTTACAAAGACAAGATGGCCCGTTCGCTTGTTATTGTTGAGTCGCCCGCAAAGGCGAAGACTATTAATAAGTATTTGGGGCGGAATTACATCGTGAAGGCCTCCATTGGCCACGTGATGGACCTGCCCAAAAAGACGATTGGCATTCGTCTGCCCGGCGAAGAAGAAGGCAACGGAAAAAAGAAGAAGAAATCAAAAACGAAAAAAGGCAGCAAGAAAACAACGAGGGGAAAAGAGAAGCCGCCTGGAAAAATCATCAGGCTTGACGACGAAGATATTTTTGAGCCGACACTGCAGATCATCAGCGGCAAAGGGAAAGTAATTAACGACTTACGGAAAGCGGCCAGCACCGCCGACGCCGTCTATCTGGCAGGCGACCCCGACCGCGAAGGCGAAGCGATCTCCGCGCACCTTGCCATGGTTCTTTCAAAACCTTCCAAATTTGAGGAGCAAGAGCCCACGGTTTCGCGCTTCAAGAAAAAGTTTGCCAAGCCGGAACCCCCGGTTGTTGAAGAGCCAAAAGAAGTTCCGAAAAAAGAGGTCGTTGCGATCGACCCCAAGAAGATCTTTCGTGTCACCTTCAATGAAATCACTCCAAAAGCGATTCGCGCCGCTTTCGAGCACCCTCGCAAGGTGGACGCCAACCTGGTGGACGCGCAACAAGCTCGCCGTGTGCTCGACCGCATCGTGGGTTACAAGATTTCTCCCCTGCTCTGGGATAAAGTCCGCCGCGGCCTTTCCGCCGGGCGCGTTCAAACCGTCGCTCTCCGCTTGATCGTCGAACGCGAACAGGAAATCCGCGCCTTCGTCCCTCAGGAATACTGGACCATCCACGCCATGCTCGACGCTGGCCAGCCGCCGCTGTTCGAAGCAAAGCTCTTCAAGCATAACGGTGAGGACATTGAAGTAAAGAACCAGGAAGCGGCCGATAAGATTGTCGCTGCGGTAAGCAAAGCGAAGTGGCAAGTTGCCAGCGTCACGCAAAGAGAAAAGAAAAGAAATCCGCCTCCGCCTTTCACGACTTCCAAGCTGCAACAAGCTTCCTATAACCGGCTGCGCTACTCCGCAAAGAATACGATGCGGGTAGCCCAGGGCCTTTATGAAGGCGTCGAGCTCGGTGACGAAGGTTCCGTTGCTCTGATTACTTACATGCGCACGGACTCCGTAAACGTTTCCCAGGATGCGCTCGCGCAAGTCCGCGAATTCATTCCCGAAAAATACGGGTCCTCCTACTTGCCGGAGAAGCCCAACTACTACAAGTCCAAGAAAGACGCGCAAGAGGCGCACGAAGCAGTCCGTCCGACGGACGTGACGCGCACGCCAGAAGACGTCCGCAAATACCTGAAAGAGGATCAATTCAAGCTATATCAATTGATATGGCAGAGGTTCGTGGCGTCGCAAATGATGCCGGCCGTATTCGATCAAACGACTATCGACATTTCGGCGGGCGATTATACGTTCCGCGCGACGGGACTGGTGCAGAAATTCGCCGGTTATTTAGCGGTATACCAATCCGAGGTTGTGGATACCGCCGACGATGAGAAGAGCGACGAGGGTGAAGGCAATGCTCTTCCTCGCGTAACGGAAGGCCAGACCTTGAAGCTGGACAAGATCCGTCCCGATCAGCACTTTACGCAGCCGCCGCCCCGCTACAACGACGCGACGCTCGTCAAAGACCTCGAAGAAAAAGGCATCGGCCGTCCCTCAACTTACGCCTCGATCATTTCCGTCATCGTCGAACGCGAATACGTCACCAAGGAGCAGGGCCGTTTTTCACCCACCATGCTCGGCGAGCGTGTGAGCTTGCTGCTCGTCAAAAGCTTTGAAGATATCTTCGATGTGACCTTCACGGCGCGCCTCGAAGAAGAACTCGACGAAATCGAAGAAGGCAAGCTCCCCTGGCGCGATGCGGTAAAAGAATTCTGGGAAAAGTTTGTCATCGACCTGGATAAAGCCGACGACGAAATGCTTTCCTACAAAGCGGGCATCCCCACCGGAAAGAAATGCGAAAAGTGCGGCGAAGGCGAACTGCTCGAGCGCATCAGCCGCCTGGGTTTCTTTTTGGGATGCTCTCGGTATCCGGACTGCGACTTCATTCAGGATCTGTCGCCTGCCGTGCCGGACGCCGCTCCCGGCGAAACCAAAGTCGAGTATTGCCACAATTGCGGCAAAGAGATGGTCATCAAGGCCGGCAGGTTCGGACCGTTCCTGGCGTGCTCCGCATATCCGGACTGCCAGACTACGCGCCGGCTCGTCGAGGGCACACGCAAATCCATGCAACCGGACGAGCCGCTCGACGAAAAGTGCACTCTCTGCGGCAACGGTCTGATTAAGAAACATGGCCGCTTCGGCGAATTCATTGGCTGCTCTGGCTACCCGAAGTGCAAATACACTCGCCCAATCACCATGGGCATCAAATGTCCCAAATGCCACGAGGGCGAATTCGTCCGCCGTGGCAGCGCAGGGAAAGGCGGCCGCGGCCGGCCGCGCATCTTCTACGGCTGCTCGCGCTATCCCGATTGTGATTTCACGACGCCGTCGATGCCGATCGCCGAACCGTGTCCGAAGTGCGGCGCGCCATTTATCGTCGAAAAGAAATCCAAAATTGGCACAGTCCACACATGCTTAAGAGAAGGCTGCGACTGGGAAAAGCTCGCCCCAGAACTAGAGCAGCAGCCGCAAGTCCAACCAGAAGAAGCCGCGCCCGTCGGCGCAAAAGTCTAGTTCTCCGGGGTCAGTTCACTGGCGCGCGCTGCTGATAGCAGATGCACCGATAGGGCACACTTGTAGCTGGATGGTGTCCTATAATCGATTCTGGAATCTTTGCAGAGTCCGCGGCGCAATATGAAAACAGCCATTGCCAAATACCTTGAATATCTCAGCGCGGTGAAGAATTCTTCTCCTCACACGATTACAAACTATGGCAAGGACCTGGGCCAGTTCATAACCTATCTCTCGCCGCCCGGTCTCGAGCCGCCGGCTCTGAACGACGTCACGCACAGAACCATCCGTGAATTCGTCGGCCACTTACACGACCACGGCCTCCAGAAAAGCTCCATCGCCCGCAAACTTGCGGCCCTTCGCTCCTTTTTTAAATACTGCGTTCGCGAAGGCCACTTGCAAGAAAATCCCGCCCGGCTCGTGCCCACTCCTAAATTGCCCAAGCGGATTCCGTCCGTGCTCTCCGCCGAAGAGATGAATGGCTTCTTGAATCAGCTCGCGGAGATGGGTCCGCCCTCTATCGGAAATGGAGAGGCTCCCAAAACAAGTTCGCGGCGCAAGGCAAAAGCTCCCGCAGCGGGGATTGCCAAACTGGAAGACGAAGGCCTGTTGCTCCGGCGCGATCGCGCTTTGCTTGAATTGCTTTATGCCGCGGGCCTTCGCGTGAGCGAGCTCACCGGCCTCAACCTCACCGATATCGAGCAAAAAGAGCGCATGCTCCGCGTGCGCGGCAAGGGCGACAAAGAGCGCATCGTCCCCTACGGCACAAAAGCCCAGGCAGCGCTCGACAAGTACTGGCCCCTGCGCGAGCAATTACTCTCGCAAGCCTCTGCCACCCGCGGCCGCCACCAGGACTCCCCTCGCACCGAAGCGGTTTTCCTAAACTACGCCGGCCACCGCCTCACGCAGCGCTCCGTCGGCCGGATCGTCAAAAAATACGTTCGCCTCGTCAACGTCAACTGGGACCTGCACCCGCACTCCCTGCGCCACGCCTTCGCCACACATCTTCTCGCCGACGGCGCCGATCTTCGCGCCATTCAAGAGCTCCTCGGCCACCAATCCCTTTCCACCAC
>JBARCY010000261.1:0-1857 GCA_049794595.1 Candidatus Acidiferrum sp. | reverse complement strand
CGGGCGAAAGGCTGCATTGGGATCGCGGGAGTTTGAAGGTGACAAATTCTCAGGCGGCGCAAAAGTTAGTGCAGCCGGAACGGCGGAAGGGCTGGGAGATTTAGGCGCGGTTTCCATGACTGATAGTTTAAGCATGGTTTGAAAACCTGGTCGCGTGATTTGAATGGCTTGCCGAGTAGGGGCGCAGCATGCTGCGCCCTTACAAGCTTGTGCGATCAAACGCGCGCAGGGTCAGAAGCGGTGGATGGGGCCGATCAGGTTCCAGTGAATCGAGTACCAGGTCAGGAAGACGCACGCTAACGCGACGAGTGAAAACTTGAGGCGCGAGATGAAGCGGGTATCGGCGCGGCTCCAGATGCGGATTCCCGCGATCAACGCAAAGATGCTGAAAATCACGGCCCACACAGAGAACCAATTGATCAGCCAAAAGTAACGCTCGATGACGTTGAAAGAAGGCAGGTCTGAGTTTTGAAGGTTGCCGGCCAAAGCTACGAGCCAAATTGCGACGATGATCCAGGTGAAAGCGGCGAGACGCGGGCCGATCGTAATCCAAAGCGTCCCGGTCTGGGGCTTGAATGGCGGCCGGCTGCCGAAGAACAATTTCCTTCCGAAGCGGATCAAGCTTGCCAGTACGACGAAGAGCAGGATACACACGCTGACGGAGAGGGATATTCCCACAAAAGATTTGTGTTCGTACCAGGGGACGCGCTGAAACTGCACTCCAGGAAAATTGACGGCCACGCGAATTATTTTCCCTGACGAATCCCGGATGCCGAAGGCGCGAGCCTGATCACCCTCGACCTGCCAAAGATCCTGCCCGATGGGTTTCCATTTGCGCGTGTGGCCGCGCAAGTCTTTAAAGACGTCGACAGTGAGAACGCCGTCTTTATCGACTGTAGCGACAGCTTGGCTGAAAGGATTGCCGATGGCGAGCTTGGTGCTATCGGCGCGGCGCGTGGATTGGTAGGTGCCGGCGATCTCTTTGACCTGAGCTGGTGAGGCAGTTTGAAACGCGGGCGGCGTGTAAGCGGGGAAGTAGCGGTCCGCGAAGTCGTCGAGAAGTTCAGCGCGGTTCTTCGATGCGGAGCCGGCGGAATTGTAGGACACGAAGACGACGAGTTTTTGCGTGGGCTCGAGCAGGAACATGCTGTGAAAAGCGATCAGGTCTCCATCGTGGCCGATGAAGCGGAGATTGTTGCGCCACGTTTGGTAGAAGCCCATGCAGATCGGGGGCAGTTGGTCGGAAGCGTCGAATTGCGGCGTCCACATGAGGTCGCGCGTTTCGGTCTTGAGGATGCGGTGGCCATCAAGTTCACCGCCATTGAGCAAAGCAAGTGCGAATTTTTCCATATCGCCAGCAGCGGAGGAAACGCCGCCCGCGGGAGCGGGATTAAAAATCTCGAAGCCGATGGCGGGTTTCTCGGTGTTGTTGCGGTAGCCGTCCGAGACGTAGGGAGCGAGCTCGGCAGTCATGGGCTCGTTGAAGCTGGAATGCTTCATGCCGAGAGGCTGGAAGATGTGCTCGGAGACGTATTGTTCGAAAGGCTCGAGGCTGACGCGCTGGACGACGTAGCCGGCGAGGCCGACGCCGTAATTGGAATAGGCCGGAATTTGACCCGGAGGATACATGCGGCGCGGCTGATTGGCGATCAGAAAATCGCGCAGTGAAGTCGGCTTGTGCGGATCGACATAAATAATATCGTGAACTACTTCCTCGAAGCCGCCGGTGTGGGTCATCAGATTACGGAGAGTGACGGGTTTGTTGAAAGCCGGTGCGATTTTGAAATCGAGATAGTTGTTCACATCGGCGTCGATGTCCAGCTTGCCTTGCTCGGCGAGTTGCATGACGGAAACCCA
>JBARCY010000260.1:0-10560 GCA_049794595.1 Candidatus Acidiferrum sp. | reverse complement strand
CCTTTGCGCGCGTTGTCTTCATCCTCGACAATCAGCACGCGGTCCTTGCGCTCGAGCGGCTCCATCGCGCGCACCGTGCTTCTCGATTCATCGCCCATGCGATTCTGCCTCTCCCACGCGGCTCTTCATATTTTCGCAGATTCTGGTGCAGGCTGGTAACTTCGACTGTAACAAGCTCGCGCCATGCTTGCCAAGCCGCTGTTTCACTAGAGTACGGCTTATCCTCCGCAACTCCTGAAAAAAGAGACATCCTGTTTATAGCGCGGCCGGATGGAATAGAATCAACGCCTTGGCTGGATTGGAATCGCCTTGAGGGTACTGCCCTCCAGGAATACAGCCGACAGAGGGTCGTTGAGAGCTAGAGAGAGTGAGCGCACGTTTACGTCACTCCCCAAATTGACTTGCTCCAGGGCAGTCGGGCTAGAGGACGCCCAAACAACCAGCTCGAGCTCGTCGTTTTGAAAAGTGTCGTCCAGTTGCCAAACGTCCAGCATCATGTGCGACAACCACGGTCGGTGGGTAAACCCGACGGCGAAATAACGGCCGTCTCGGCTTACGGCTACCGGGCCAGATAGTGAAGTGTTAGATTCGAACTTTGGAATGACGGGAGGGGGGATTTTCGAGCCGTCGGTCCGCAGCAATAGAATGGGCACTTTGGAAGCTTTTCGATCTACATTCACACCCACAATTGTGTCATCGCGGAGAAAAGCAAGCTGGTTGGGACCTTCGCTCATCGGGAACCCATGGTTAGAGATATCAAGCGGAGCTGGGACTAGATTCCATGAGCCGCCCAACGATCGCGCGTACAGGTTTCCATCTCCCCCTCCAGCTCTATTCTTCTTTGGACCTTTGGATGGGGCGAACCCGAGTAACTCTTTGTCGGAGAGAGCAATAATCCAGGGGGAATCCGAACCACGCTTTACTGTCCACTCAGATTGTGGAGCCAGCGTATCAGCGTCCAACATCTTGTAGTGCACGCCGTCTTCAAGAGTTTGTCCCAGCAGCACGGAGCGTCCGCTTGAAGAAACCAATAAGGTACTCCAAGTCGGTTTGGATTTCAGAATGGAAGGAGCCAGGAGAATTTTTTTCAGTTCGTCGCCAGTGGGAGAGAGAAGGTAAAGCGTTTCCCCCGTTTCCGCTGCTGTTCCATAGAAGTGACGGACAAGCAGCAGCAGATTCCCCTGTGAGGTGGAAAACAATTCGAAGAATCGGTCACCGATCCAGGGTCCACGTTTCGAGTTCAGTTTTCCCGTGGCCGGGTCAAAAATTAACAGCGAGATTTCCCACTTCGTGCGGTCTTCCCATACGTCGGCGAGCATCCTATTTTGCGGATTGTTCACCCCAACAGCGACCACATTGTTTGCGACGGCTAGACCCAACTGCGATGAATCCCACCTTCCCGTCCTCTCGCTCCATTCCTGGTAGCCGTAACGTCGAAGATCGACAGACCAGGCCCGTGGGCCAGCCGCCTGAACGCCTGTAGCTCCAAAAGAGACGGCCATCAGCAAAAATAATATCTTCGGGATCACTCGCGATTTATTTAGTGCAATCACAGAGGGCAACTCCTGTCGCCATCTGGCCACTTCATTCCTTTACCAAATACAGCGCCCGCTCCAGTTCCAACTCTAGCTTCACCCCCTTCGGCAGATCTAGCTCGTGCCCCCGTCCGGTTTCCATCAAATATGCGGTGATGGCTCCCAGCGCCGCGCCTTCTGCCGCTTCCTTTTTGTCTTTGTCTTTGACGCCCTTTACCGCGCCCAGCGCCGCACCCGCAGCCGCCGCTTGTGCCGCGTCTTCCTGCGTGCTGCTTCTTCCCTCGATCAAGCCTTCCTGGCCCGCCTTGTTTTTGACGCTGTGGTCTCCAGGCACACTGATGACTTCCGCTACAATCGGCAAACGCCCAAAGTTGGTGTGAATCTCGTCGAACGTCAGCCACAGCCTCGCGCGCCCCGTCACGCCAGCTGGTTCTACATGGCTGACGTGTCCCTCGATGATCGCGCCTGAAGGCAAGTAAATCCCTTCGCCCGCTTCGAGCGGTTCGAGCGTCTTCACTTTAAACTTTGCTTTTTCCTGCGTGCCCTTGGTGCCCAAATCATCTTCGAGCGCAACCAAGAATCTTGTCCCCGGCGCGACACCGTAACTCTCCAGCGGCAATCCATGCCGCTTGCCGTCCGCGGGAGTTATGGACTGATCCGTCGCGGGGCCGATGTGGTCCTCTGAGACGATGGGTTTCTCTGGTGCCTGTTGCGACTGTTCAGGCGGCCGATCTTGCGACGAATCCTGCGCAGCGCAAACGATGCCGCTTCCGAGAACCGCCGCCAGTGCCGTGACCGCTGACAAAGCATGTCTCCGCTTCCTTACCTGCATAATCCCTCCAGCATTCCATCCCGATATCCCCATCATGCAGGTGATTCGCCACTGCTGTCTTTTCGTTACTCTTATAAAGTGCTGACAATAAGTCTGTTAGAAGCAAGTCGGATATATTTATGGCGTGTCCGGGACGGGTGTCCGGAGTCTCCGACACTAGTCTGTAACCTAGGGCCGACAGTCCGCTGGCAATCGAAGGCACTTTGGGAGCGCTCGTTCGGAGGCTTAGTTGGCCAGAAACCGGCGGATCCGGCGCAAGACTTGCGCGTACATAACAGGCGTCACTCGCCCCGTCTGCGTGTTCTGCTGGCTGGGGTGATAAACGCCGAAGAGATGCGCTCCATCGCCCGGCAGTTCCGCCTCCGCGCCATGAGTAAATCGAAACGCTGCTCGCGACGCTATCAGCCCGCTCTGTTTCAATATTTCTAAGTACGCATCCCACGCGATTTTTCCAAGCGCCAGCACGGCGCTGGGCCGCAAAATCTCCATCTCGCGCACCAAATAACCTCGGCAGTGATCGATTTCCGATGGAAGGGGCTTGTTCGCGGGGGGAGCGCAACGAATCGTCGCCGCGATGTAGACATTTTTCAGGCGAAGCCCATCATCGCGTCGCACCGAAGCGGGCTGATTTGCAAAGCCCGCTTTATGCAACGCCGCGAAGAGAAAATCTCCCGAGCGGTCTCCCGTAAAAACGCGCCCCGTTCGATTTCCGCCGTGCGCGGCAGGCGCAAGCCCCAAAATCAAGAGCCGCGCGCGAGGATCGCCGAATCCCGGCACGGGTTTGCCCCAGTAAGTCCATTCGCGAAACGCCCGCCGCTTTTCTCGCGCCACTTTTTCGCGATACTCGACCAGCCGCGGGCACTTGCGGCACGCCACGATCTCGTTATTCAAAATGTTTAGCAGCGCGCTTTTCTCTGCCATAGCGGAAAGAGAATACTTGAGCCAGAGTTATAGGGAAAGATTGCGCGCCATCATTTTGTTCAATTCGGCGTATGGAATAGTCACTTGCGTCAACGAATCGTAAGACCCGTGCGCTAGCCAATCTTTCGCGACTCTCTGAAAAGCCCCCATCGCGGCACGCATGGCTGAGGATCCCGCGCTCACTCGCGCCACTCCCATTTTTTCCAGTTCGTCGAGTGAAGGACAGCTGGGCGAGGCCAGAATGTTGAGAGGCGCGCCAAGCGCTTTCACGAGCTTCGCGATGATTTCTCGGTCGCACACGCCCGGCGCGAACAAGCAATCCGCTCCAGCCTCGCGATACGCCCGCAGTCGCTCGACCGTCCGCTCAAATCGCGTAGCCTCTGGTCCGATCGGCATCAGATAAATGTCCGTGCGCGCATTGATCACCACCGGCACGCCCAGTGCCGCCGAAGTCTCTCGAATCGCGCGAATATTCTTCATTTGCATTCCTAGCTCGACGTGCGAACCCTCGTCGTCCCCTCTCACGTCCTCGAAGTTCAGTCCCACCGCCCCCGCAGCCACCATAGCTCTCGTGAACTCCAGGATCTCCTCCGGCGTTTTGCCGTAGCCAGATTCCAGATCGGCCGTCACCGGTACGCGCACCGCGCGCGTAATCCTCGCTACAGCATCCAGCATTTCTCCGCGCGCAATTCGCTGCCCATCCGGATACCCGAGCGAGAACGCAACCGCCGCGCTGCTCGTCGCGATCGCCGGATAGCCTAGTTCCTCCAGAATTCGCGCGCTAACAACGTCCCACGCATTCGGCAGCGCCAGAATCCGCGGCCCCTGATGCAACTTCCTGAGCTTTTCTGCTTTTTCTGCCTGTACTTTGGTGTCCATCGCAATTCTCCCCGCGCAACACGTCGCGAACCCACTTCCGGACTTTATCTCGCAACCAAAGGGTAGGTATTCGCTACACCAGATAAAACATCCAATTTGGAGAGCAACTCTTGCGTCGGAAAAATCTCACGGCTTGCCGTTTCAGCTTGTGATCTGCCTCAGCATCACTTCAGCAAATGGGCCAGCGCTACCGCCTGATTGTGTTCTTCATCCTTCGCACCAAAAAGCAAAGTGAGCGTTCCGTGCTCTTTCTCCATTTTCTTGATTGCTGCAACCAATTCCTTCTTTTTCGCGAGCTCGCTTCGGTATCTTTTCTGAAAATCGTTCCACTTTTCAGGTTCATGCCCAAACCACTTCCGCAGGGCATCGCTCGGAGCCACGTCCTTCATCCACTCATCCAAGTGCGCAGCTTCTTTTTTCATTCCTCGCGGCCACAACCGGTCTACCAGCACGCGCCATCCATCCTCTTTCGCCGGTCTTTCGTACACTCGCTTGATCTTGATCATTGTCGTTTTCCAAATTGTACGCGCGCTGCGGATCCTTTTCTCTGAAAACGCCCGATAATGCGCGCCTGTTTCCCGCTTTATTGCAAAAGCGCGAGCACCTCTTCATGGATTTTCCCGTTCGTGCTGACGAGACTTCCGTTATAGATCGTTCGCTTGCCATGCGCATCCGTTGCGCGCCCACCGGCCTCTTCCACAATCAAGGTCGCCGGCGCGAGATCCCACGGCTTTGAATGCAAATCCACCGCCGCCTCGATCGCCCCTTCAGCCACCATCATGTGCTTCCAAAATCCGCCGAACGAACGGCCGTAACGCGCCGCATCCAATACAACCCGCATTTTCTCCGTATTTCGGCGATTGCTGTTTGGCCCCGTCCCTCCCGTCAGAGCCATGCCGCCGCTCAATCGGCCCACATCCGAAACATGCATTTTCTTTCCGTTTCTCCACGCACCTTCGCCTCGATAGGCGCACCATCGCATGCCCAGGGCGGGCGCGCTCACCATCGCCGCCACGATTTCGCCATCCCGTTCGATCCCCAGCAGCGTCCCAAACGTCGTGATTCCCCGCGAAAACTCCTCTGTCCCATCGATCGGGTCAATGATCAATCGAGCGCGGCCATTCGTGGCTGGACCCTTCGCATTTCCCCCTCCCATTTCCTCGCCCAGAACGTCCATCGCCAGCCCGCTCGCGGCAACTTTGGCCCGCGCCATTTCTTCCACGCCGCGGTCCGCCTGTGTCACCGCCGATCCGTCATCTTTTTTGTCGATATGAATTTCTTCCGTTCGGAAAAGCCGCATCGCGATCGCATCCGCCTCGTGCGCAAGCTCTTCCAGCAAGCCCCCATACTCTTCCCGATATCCCATTCCGTCTCCCTAATTTTGCCGCGCCCTTCTAAACACTCCCATTCTGACCGTTTCCTTCAACTTTTGACCTCGGACTTTGAACCTGTTTTGGCTCCGATTGACACGACTACGTTCCGCCTCTAGCATACAAAGGAATGGCTATAAGTGCTCACGCCGACGGGGGAACTGTCCTCGACCGCATCCTCCACGCACGCCGTGCTGAGGTCGATCACCGCAAACGCGTCCTTCCGGAGGCGGCCCTGCGCTACGGCGTCAACGCTGCAACTCCGCTCCGCGATTTTCCGGCAGCTCTCAACCGAGACTCCCTAAACATTATCGCAGAGCTGAAGCCTGCCTCTCCGTCGAAAGGCATTCTCCGCGATCCATTCCATCCCGTCGAGTTAGCGCGTTCTCTCGAGGCGGCTGGCGCCGCCGTGCTTTCCGTGCTCACGGAAGGCGAATTTTTCCGCGGCTCGTTGAAAAACCTGCGCGACGCGCGGAATGCCGTGAAACTTCCAGTCCTTCGCAAGGACTTCATTTTCGATCCCTGGCAGGTTTGGGAAACGCGCGCGAACGACGCGGACAGTTTTCTCTTAATAGTCGCCGCGCTCGACGATGAACTACTCCGCGACCTCATCGTTCTCGGCCGCGAGCTGAAAATGGAGCCTCTCGTTGAAGTCCATACCGCCGCTGAACTCGACCGCGCTCTCGCCGCCGGTGCGCGCATCGTTGGCGTAAACAATCGCGAGCTGAAAACACTGGACGTGCGCGTCGAGACCTCCTTCGAGCTGATCGATCGCATTCCCGAATCTTGCATCGCCGTCAGTGAATCCGGCCTCCGGACTCACGACGATCTCGCCAAGCTCCGCGACGCTGGCTTCGACGCTTTTCTCATCGGCGAAAGTCTCATGCTCTCGCCCGATCCTGGCGCCGCCCTCGGAACTTTTCTCGGCCGTTCTGTGCTCCCGGTTTAGCCACGCCATGATTCTCGTCAAGATTTGCGGTATCACCAATTGGCCGGACGCCAAGGCCGCCTGCGACGTCGGCGCCAACATGCTCGGCTTCAATTTTTACGAGAAAAGCCTGCGCCGCGTTTCCACCGTTGAAGCCGCAACCATGCGCGCGAAACTTCCTCAGGGCGTCCAGGCTGTTGGCCTCTTTGTGAACGCAAAGCCCTCCGAAATCATTTCGCTCCACGCATTCGTCCGTTTCACCGCCGCCCAGCTTCACGGCGACGAAACCCCCACGATCGTTTCCGAGGTGGCACGCACTGTCCCGGTAATCCAAGCCTTTCGCGTCGCCGCTGATTTTCCTCTCGCAACGCTGGACAAGTATCACGATGCTTTTGCCTTCTTGCTGGATGGATCTCGGGCGGGCCAATTTGGCGGCACGGGAACCAGCGCTGATTGGAATGTCGCGCGCCGCGCTGCGACCGCGCACCGTATCATTCTGGCGGGCGGTCTCACGCCAGAAAACGTAGGCGCGGCAATTCGCAGCGTGCGGCCGTACGCGGTAGACGTCGCCAGCGGAGTCGAATCCAAGCCCGGCAAGAAAGATCACGCCCGGCTGAAAGAATTCATCGAAGAAGTTCGCCGCACCGAAGAGCAGTTGCAGCAAGCAGACGCGCCACAAACAGGACATCCCGTACCATGAGCTCCATTTTACAATCGCCTTCCCTCGCTCCGGGGCGCTTCGGCCCCTACGGCGGTCGCTACGTTCCGGAAACGCTGATGGTCCCGCTTCTTGAGCTCGAGCGCGCCTATGAGGCGGCGAAGACCGATCCGCAGTTTCAGTCCCAATTCGCAGGTCTCCTCAAAAATTTCGCTGGCCGTCCCACGCCGTTGCAGTTTGCTTCGCGACTCACCTCGCATCTCGGCGGCCCGCGCATCTACATCAAGCGCGAAGATCTGCTCCATACCGGCGCGCACAAAATCAATAACGCCATCGGTCAGGGCTTGCTCGCCGTAAAAATGCGCAAGCCGCGCATCGTCGCGGAAACAGGTGCGGGCCAGCACGGCGTGGCCTCCGCTACGGTCGCTGCACACCTAGGCCTCGAATGCGTCGTTTACATGGGCACGGAAGACATGGCCCGCCAGTCTCTCAATGTCTCGCGCATGCGCATGCTTGGCGCGCAAGTCGTCGGCGTCGATTCTGGCAGCCGCACTCTGAAAGATGCCATCAACGAAGCCATGCGCGATTGGGTCACCAACGTCCGCAACACGCACTATTTGCTCGGCTCCGTTCTCGGTGCGCATCCCTATCCCACGATGGTCCGCGATTTTCAATCCGTCATCGGCCGCGAAGCCCGCGAACAAATTCTCGCCGCCGAAAAACGCCTACCCACTTATTTATTCGCCTGCGTCGGCGGAGGTTCGAACGCCATCGGCCTCTTCCACCAATTTTTGCGTGACCCCTCCGTGAAAATGGTCGGCATCGAAGCCGGTGGCCGCGGCAGCCAGCTCGGCGAACACGCTGCGCGTCTGGCCGCGCATCAAGGCTTCACCGGCGCGCGCCCCGGCGTCCTCCAAGGCACTTACACCTACATTTTGCAAACCGAAGACGGCCAGATCGCCGCCACGCATTCCATCTCCGCTGGCCTCGACTATCCCGCCATCGGCCCCGAGCACGCCTGGCTCGCCGACGAAGGCCGCGCCGAGTACACCGCCGTTTCCGATTCCGCTGCGCTCGAAGCCGCGCGACTACTCTCGCGCACCGAAGGCATCATCCCCGCCCTCGAATCCGCTCATGCCGTCGCTGGCCTCATCGAGCGCGTTTCTTCGGCGAATAGCAACCGGCCTCGGCTCACCGCCGATGACCTCGTCATCCTCAATCTCTCCGGCCGCGGCGACAAGGACATGGACACTTATTCTCGCCTGCTCTAAGCTTTACGTTTCACGAAAATCCCATGTCCGCCGCGCCTCCCAACTCGACCCGCATTTCCAAACGCTTCGCCGCCCTTGGCGAATCTGGCGAACTCGGCATCGTCGCGTACATCACCTCGGGCGATCCAACTCTGGCAGCCACGCACAAATTCGTCCTCGCTCTCGCCGACGCCGGGGCTGACGTAATCGAACTAGGCATCCCCTTCAGCGATCCTCTCGCTGACGGCCCCACGATCCAGCGCGCCTCCGAACGCGCTTTGAAATCGCACACGACGCTCGCCCAAGTCATCGATCTAGTCCGCGAAATTCGCAAATCCAGCGAAATTCCTATCGTGCTTTTCAGCTACTACAATCCCGTCCTCCAAATGGGCTTAGAGAAATTTGCCCTGGCCGCCGCGACCGCTGGCGCCGACGGCGTTCTCATCACCGATCTCACTCCCGAAGAATCCTCCGACTATCGCCGCATTCTCACCGCGCATCATCTCGACACGATTTTTCTTGGCGCTCCCACTTCCACCGACGATCGCCTCGCCAAAATCGCTGCCGTATCCTCTGGCTTTCTCTATCTCATCTCCCGCACCGGCGTCACCGGCGCGAAAGACGCCCTCCCCGACGATCTTCCCGCTCTTCTGCGCCGCACCCGCAAAGTCACGCAACTCCCCATCGCCGTCGGATTCGGTATCTCGCTCCCCGGCCACGTCTCGGTTCTTGGCGGCCTTGCCGATGCCGCCGTAGTCGGCTCCGCCCTAGTCTCCGAAATCGAAAAAGCCACGGCTGCCAATCCGACTCCCGCCAACATCGAGGCGGCCGCCGAAGCCCTCGCCACTCGCATCCGTTCCCTGAAACAAGCCGCCCGCCGGGGCCTCTCCCGCCGCGAGGTCGCCCCATGATTTCTTATCTTCGCTGGCGATCATCCTACTGGCGACCGCCTTCAAATTTGTCATTCCGAGCGAAGCGAGGAATCTGCTTTTCCCTTTTTTGCTCGCCACTCGTCACTCGCCACTCGCCACTTCTTTCCCCGAAGGTGGCCCCATGAACTTAACCGACTGGCGCCGCCGCATCGACGAAATCGACAAAAAACTCGTCGAACTCCTCAACGAACGTTCCCGCTGCGCGCTCGAAATCGGCAAGCTCAAACAAGCGGCCAATCTCCCGCTCTACCAGCCGGACCGCGAAAACGAAGTCCTCGCCAACGCCGAGCGCTCCAATCCTGGCCCTTTGACCGACGCCGCTATCCGCCGCCTCTTCGAACGCATCATTGACGAAGCCCGCGCCGCCGAACGCGACGCCATGCACCCCGGCTCCAAGCCGAATAAAGGCGGGAATGAATGATCAATTTGCCGGGTCTTATAGGGAATGCAGTTCGTAGCGCCGGGCTTCAGCCCGGCATCTTCGCCATGCAGAATTCGCCGCAATCGAAAGGGAATCAAGACTAACCATGGTCATCGTAATGCAAGAAGGCGCAACCGACGCGCAAATCCAGCATGTCATCGATCGCCTAGTCGCGTCAGGTTTTAACGTTCATCGTTCCACCGGCGAATCGCACACCGTCCTCGGCGCTGTCGGCGTCCACCGCGATTTCGATCATCGCGATTTCGAGCTCCTTGATGGCGTGCGCGAAGTCATGCGCATCACCCAGCCTTTCAAGCTTGCTAGCCGCCAGTTCAAGCCCGAGGGAACCATCGTCGATCTCGGGCGCGGCGTCAAAATTGGCGGCAATGAAGTTGTCGTCGCTGCCGGTCCATATTCCGTCGAATCGCGCGAACAAATTCTTTCCGTCGCCGAAAGCGTCTCCAAAGCCGGAGCAAAAATTCTCCGCGCTGGCGCCTTCAAACCGCGTACTTCACCTTACGCCTTTCAGGGCATGGGCGAACCTGGCCTCAAACTCATGCGCGAAGCCGCAGACAAATTCGATCTCTTCACGGTCAGCGAAGTCATGGACCTTTCGCAAATCGCCATGATGTCGCAGTACGTCGATATCTTTCAGGTCGGCGCGCGAAATATGCAGAATTACTATCTTCTCCGAGCCCTTGGCGAAATTCGCAAACCCGTTCTTCTCAAGCGCGGCATGTCCGCCACCATGGAAGAGCTTCTTCTCAGCGCCGAATATATCCTCGCGGGCGGCAATTACAACGTCATCCTCTGCGAACGCGGCATCCGTACTTT
>JBARCY010000259.1:0-37346 GCA_049794595.1 Candidatus Acidiferrum sp. | reverse complement strand
CGGCGAAAGTTGTCGCGACCATGGAAGTGCCGGCGAGCCACCAGGAAACGTTGCGGCCGGAGACAAAAAATTCCTCGGTGCTGCCGGAGGAGCGGCGGCGGTAGTAGAGGCTGATGAGCAGATTGAGGAGCAGGTAGGCGGCGACGACGATCCAGTCGATGGCGGTGAGGACCATTTTTTGCTTTACTCCATGAGACGCACGATTTGCTGGTTCGCGCGGCGGCTCGGTATACTGCTATATAGCTCTAAAGAACTACGATCCGTTGGGTGGGTTATTCTACTCCAATTTCGGCCATTTTCCACGGTTTCCGAAACAATTTCTTGGAGCGCGCGGCCGTGATATATATAGCACCGGCTGAGACTGCGGGGAATTGGCCGACTCCGGCTAAAGTGAGGAACGGACGCTGCGAGAGAATACATGCTGTTTGCTATTCTACACGGAGATAACAGAGCAGGAGGAAAAACGGGGCGGAGATGCTGGTCCTTCTAAAATCGAGCTATGAGGAGCTGAGCCGTGAGGCGGCGCGCATCGTGGCGAGCGCGGTGAGGAACAAACCGGCGGTTACGCTCGGGCTGGCGACGGGAAGCACGACGCAAGGGATGTATAAGGAACTCGTGCGGCTGCACGAAGAAGAAGGGCTGGACTTTTCGAAGGTTGTGACGTTTAACCTCGACGAATATCTGGGGATTGGGGTGGAACACCCGCAAAGCTTTCACCGTTTCATGCGGGAAAATTTCTTTGATCATGTGAACGCTGGCGCGGCGAACATCCATATTCCCGACGGGACGATCGGCGGCGATTATGAAGAGTTTTGTCTCTTGTACGAGCGGGCGATTCGCGACGCGGGTGGGATCGAGCTGCAAATTCTCGGCATCGGGCGAAATGGGCACATCGGATTCAATGAACCGACTTCGAGCTTTGGTTCGAGGACGCGGCTGAAGGTTTTGACGAACGAGACGCTGGAGGATAATCGAAAGTATTTTTCGATCGAAGAAAAAATGCCGGAGTGTGCGATTACGATGGGGATCGGAACAATTCTTGAAGCGAAGAAAATTATGTTACTAGCAACGGGGAGCGCGAAGGCGGAGACAGTTGCGGAGGCAATCGAAGGACCTATAACGGCATCGGTCACCGCGTCATGCCTGCAACTGCATCCCGACGTTACGTTCGTGATCGACGAAGCAGCCGGCACGCGATTGAAACAGCGCGAGTACTACCTGCGAGTGATGGAGTTGACCGCCCGATTCACTCCGAACCGGCTGTCTTAAGATTCCGCGGCGGGGCTGGCTAGATTCAATTGGGTGCGCATTGAAGGGGTACTGGCTGGTTGATGGCGGCTTGCGTGCCGGGTCGGGTAAACTAACGCGTGCGGAAAGATCTCAACACGACGAGGAGAAATCATGGGAAATCGAGATAAACGTGGCAGAGAAAAAAAGAAGCCGAAGAAAAAAGAGACCAAGGTCACTTATCAGCCGACGAGGCCCGCTACGGTTTACAAACCCACGCCGCCAGCCCCGTCCCCAACGCCGCAACCTATTGAGCCGACGAAACCCTAGAGCGAAACGCTGCGGCTGATGAGCGGGGCTCAAGCCCGTAGCTATTCGTCTGCACGCAAGCTCGCAGAGCCGATGAGAGCCGGATCATGAGCTCGCGGGAAAGCTTAGCCAGCGTACCTCACCACCGAGCGAAACCGCCGATTACCAGATGCGGCAGACTTTTTCTGGCGGATTGACCATCGGCTGGCCGGATTTGCAGGCAAATGCTTTCGCGAACTGCGGCATGTTGACGACGACGCCGTTGATTCGGTACTGCGCTGGCGAATGCGGATCGACCTGCGCGCGCATGCGCATGTCCTCGGGGCGTTCATTGGCGCAATCCCACTGAGCGAAGCCGATGAAGAACCGCTGCTCGGGAGTCAGGCCGTCGGCCGGTTGGAGATTTTTGTCTTTGGTCGCGCCTTGCCAAGCGATGTAGGCGAGAATCTCGCCGCCCAGGTCCGCAACGTCCTCACCCATGGTGAGCCTGCCGTTGATGTGCACATCGTCCACGACCACGTATTTTGAATACTGATCGCTGATGCACTTTGTGCGGGCGTCGAATTTCTCGCGGTCGTCTTTCGTCCACCAATTCTTGAGATTGCCATAGGCGTCAAACTGGCTGCCCTCATCGTCGAAGCCGTGGGTGAGCTCGTGGCCGATCGTTCCGCCGGTGTCTCCATAATTGGGAGCGTCGTCTATCCTGGGATCGTAGAGAGGAGGTTGAAGCACGCCTGCGGGAAAGTTGATGTCATTCATCTGCGGGTCGTAGTAAGCGTCGACCGTGGTGGGACTGATTTCCCACTCGCCATGGTCAACGGGCTTTCCAATCTTGGCGATTTGGCGGCGGTGCTCAAATTCGGTGAGGCGCTGCACATCGCCGAGAAAATCATCGCTGGTAATCCTGACGGAACTGTAGTCGCGCCATTTGTCGGGATAGCCGATCTTGTTGCGGATGCCATGGAGCTTGACGAGGGCTTGCTGCTTGGTTTCGGGGCTCATCCAGTCAAGCGCGAGAATGCGCTGTTCCATCGCTGCTTCGATGCGCAGGACCATGTCGAGCGTGCTCTGCTTGAGCTCGGGAGAGAAAACCTTGCGCACATAGGCTTGGCCCAGCGCTTCACCCAAATTATAGTCCGTGTATTGCACACAGCGTTTCCAGCGGGGCTGGATTACTTTGGCGCCGCGCAAGTACTTGCGGTAAAAGTAAAAATTTTCCTCCACAAATGGCGAAGACAGGTAGGGAGAAGCGGTATCCGCGACGTGGAATCGGAGATAGTTTTTCCAGTCTACGACCGGCTCAGAAGCCAGCTCTTGGTTCACTTCCTTAAAAAACTCGGGCGACTCGACGTTGAGAATAGTGAACGACGGATACCCTAACAGGCGGTAGTAGCTCTTCCAATCGAAGTTTGGGGCCAGTTTGTCTAACGCGGCCAGGTCCATTTTGTTTTTCAGTTTGTACGGATCGCGCATGTCGACGCGCGTAAGCGAAGCTTTCGCGAGCGAAGTTTCCATGCGCATCAAAGTTTCCGCGTTATTTTTCGCAGTCTCCCTCTGATCGCCGAGCAGCTCGAAAATCCTTTGAACATGCCGCACGTAGCGCTCGCGAATCTCTTTTGATTTCGCGTCATCCTTGGTGTAGTAGTCGCGATCCGGTAGTCCGAGGCCGCCCTGGCCGAGTTCGGCAATGACCTGTTCGGAATTGTCGGGGTCCTGACTAGAGCCTGCCGCGAAAAGAAGGGACCGGTAGCCGCCGACATAGAGCTGCAGCTTGGCCAGTAACGGGGCCATCTCGCGCGCGGAATCCAGGCGGGAAATAGTGTCCAGTTGCAGTTGGAGGGCGCTGACACCGCGCCGTTCCGCCTCCGGCTCGTCGATGCAAGCCGAATAGAAATCGCCAATTTCCTGCGTGACGGTGTCGCGCGCCGCGCTGTTGCTGGATGCCTGCTCCAAAATCCCACGAAGAAAGTTCAGGTTGTCTTCGTAGAGTTTAGCGTAAACGCTCCACGAGGTTTGGTCCGAGGGGATGGGATTGTCCTTCTGCCAGCGGCCGCACGCATATTGATAGAAATTCACACAGGGATCGACAGACTTGTCGATGGAGCTGGGATTCAAGCTCGGCGAGTACGGAAGCGCAGGCTGCGTTTGAGTTTGGGCGGCGGCTGCGACTGCGAAAACCAACGACAGGAGCGGCATGTAAATTCCGGTCAGGATCTTCATATAGGCCTCGGAAGGATCTTCGTGCGAACTACGAGTGCGGCATGATGGTAATGGCCGCGGAACTTTTTTCCAATCCCAAAGATTGGCTAGCCAAAAACGCCGTCCCGGCGATTCAGCGGATGCCTCGATTTTGAAGCTAAAACAATTTGTGGCGGGCCAGGGCGGCCAAAGACGCTGCCATTACGTACTGCCTGCTCACGCATTAGACCTCGGAGCGTCTATGGCCAATAGGGTGTGAGGCGGGCGCGGATGAATTGCGCCTGCCAATTTGGCTCGTGCTAAAACGAGGGGGCGTGTGTTCATGCGCAATATTCTCAGGGTAGGTGTAGGCATTCTGTTGGGAACGGCGTGCCTCGCGGGGCGTGCGGATGCGCAGTTCAAGAATGGGAACCAGGCTACGGAGTTGAATCTGCCGACGTTGAGCCAGCGCGCGACCGTGACGCAGAGGATCGGACTCACGGATATCACGATTGTGTATCACGAGCCGCTCGTGGGCGGGCGCGAAATCTGGGGAAAGGTCGTTCCCTGTGGCCAAGTATGGCGGTCGGGCGCGAACGAAAATACAACGATATCCTTTTCCGACGATGTGAGTGTGGAAGGAAAGGCGCTTTCGGCGGGGACGTACGGTTTGCACACGATTCCTGGCAAAGACGGATGGACGGTGATTTTTTCGAAAAACTCAACTTCGTGGGGCAGCTTCTCGTACGACGAAAATGAAGATGTTCTGCGCGTGACCGTGAAACCTCAGCCGGCCGAGTTTCGCGAAGCCCTCACCTATACGTTCGATGAGGTTAAGCCGAATTCCGCCGCGGCAATGCTTCGCTGGGAAAAACTGGCGGTTCCGTTTCACATTTCTGTCGACGTGAACGCGCTCGTGCTGCGCAGTATCCACAATCAGCTCCGCAACACAGGTGGATTTACCTGGGCTGGCTACGATGAAGCGGCGAATTGGTGCCTGGACAACAACTACAATCTGGAGGAAGCCCTGAAGTGGAAGGACACATCGATCCAGAGTGAGGAAAGATTCGAGAACCTGCTGACCAAGTCGCAGATTCTGGGAGCCGTGAGAAAAAAGCAAGAGGCGGAGTCGACACAGACAAGAGCGTTCGAGAAGGCAACTGGCATCCAGCTTCACGCGTACGGACGAGGACTGCAAATTCAGAACAAACCGGATGAGGCGTTCGCCGTGTTCAAGATAAACGTGGAGAAACGCCCGGACGAGTGGTACACGCACGGAGAAATATCGAGAATGGCTTCGGCAAGAGGCGACTTTCCAACGGCGCTGAAAGAAATGAGATTTGCGCTGGCAGGGGCGCCAGAACAGGCGAGATCACAGATACAGGGCCTCATCGCACGGCTGGAGAAAAAACAGGACATCAATCCAATATAGGGTCTATATAGCGTGCAGGCCGCTTACGGATCGCGGCTTTAGGATGTGATGCCACCAAAGCAAAGATATTTGATCTCGACATATTCATCGATGCCGTACTTGGAACCTTCGCGGCCAAGACCGGATTCTTTTAAGCCGCCAAACGGCGCGACTTCCGTAGAAATGATGCCAGTGTTGATGCCGACGATGCCGTACTCAAGGGCTTCGGCGACGCGCCAGACGCGGGCGATGTCTCGGCCGTAGAAGTAGGCCGCAAGGCCAAACTCCGTGTCGTTTGCGAGAGCGATGGCGTCTGCTTCCGTTTTGAAGCGGAAGAGCGGCGCGACGGGGCCAAAAGTTTCTTCGCGCGCCAAGGCCATTTGCCCGGTGACATCGGCAAGAATGGTGGGCTCGAAAAAACGACCGCCAAGAGCGTGACGATGCCCGCCGACGAGAATTCGTGCGCCTTTCGATTGCGCGTCGCGAATGTGACTTTCCACCTTTTCAACCGCGGCGTCGTCAATCAACGGCCCTTGCGTCGCGCCTGCTTCCAAGCCTGGGGCAGGCTTCAACCTGTTTACGGCGGCGACCATTCTTTCCGTAAAAGCATCGTAGACCGCGTCTTGCACGAGAAACCGATTCGCGCAGACACAGGTTTGTCCCGTGTTGCGATATTTGGAAGCGAGCGCGCCAACGACAGCGGCGTCCAAATCCGCGTCTTCAAAAACGATGAACGGCGCATTGCCTCCGAGCTCGAGCGAAAGTTTTTTGAGTGTGCCGGCGCATTGCGCCATGAGGAGTTTTCCGACTTCCGTCGACCCCGTGAAGGACAGCTTTCGAACGATGGGATTCGACGTGAGCTCGGCGCCAATTTCCTCCGGGGAACCTGTGACAATATTAAAGACTCCCTTCGGAACGCCGGCACGCTCAGCAAGTTCGGCGAGAGCCAGAGCGGAAAACGGCGTTTGTTCGGCCGGTTTCACAACGACGGTGCAGCCCGAGCCAATCGCGGGCCCGGCTTTGCGTGTGATCATGGCCAGCGGAAAATTCCAGGGGGTGATGCAGGCGACCACGCCGATGGGCTGTTTTATGACGACAATTCTCTTGTCGGCTTGATGCTGAGGAATGGTGTCGCCGTAGACGCGCTTGGCTTCTTCACCGAACCATTCGAGGAACGCTGCGGCGTAGGCAACTTCTCCTCGCGATTCGGCGAGGGGTTTGCCTTGCTCGAGCGTCATCAGCCGCGCCAAGTCTTCCTGGCTGGCCATCACCAGCTCAAACCAGCGGCGCAGAACGGCGGCGCGTTCTTTTGCGGTTTTTCTGCTCCACGCGGGAAACGCAGCGTTCGCAGCTTCGATGGCGCGGCGAGTTTCAGAGCCGCTCAGTTTGGGCACTCTGCCGATGATTTCCCTCGTGGCGGGATTGTCCACGTCGATTGTCTGGCCCGAGCCTGCCTGAATCCAGTGTCCATCGACGTAACACGCTTCGCGGTAAAGCCGCTGGTCTTTCAACTCGGCGGCAACGCGGACCGATTTTGTGAATGTGTCTTGCATCTAATTCTCCTGATTGTCCCCTAACGTTGTATGCGGCTCGTCGCTCGCGGGCGCGTGTCCATATTTAGCCGTGCAACTGTACGTGAGAAAGCGCGGCCTGCTTGCCTTCCGCAACATCCGCCAAGGCGGCTTCGATCACGTCCAGACCTTCGTTCAGTTGCTCGTCGGTAACCACGAGCGGAGCGAGAATGCGGATCACGTTATTAAATGTACCGGCGGTGATGGTGATAAGACCATGCTCGTAACAATTCTTGGCAATCTGTTTTGTTTCAGAGTCGGCGGGCTCGCGCGTTTCGGGATCGCGCACAAGTTCGATGGCACACATCCCGCCAAGGCCGCGAACGTCGCCGACCAGGGGCCACTTTTTCTTCCAGCCGCGGGCGCGCTTTTCAAAAAGTTCACCGATAGCCGTCGAGCGCGCGAGCAACCCCTCTCTTTCGATGGCTTCAATCGCTGCGAGCGCCGCGGCACACGAAAGAGGGTGCCCGCAGAATGTGCCGCCGAGGGATCCCGGCCCGGGCGCGTCCATGATTTCAGCGCGGCCTGTGACGGCCGCGATGGGCATGCCACCGCCAAGCGACTTGGCCATGGTGATCAAATCCGGCTCGATGCCGAAATGCTCGGAAGCAAACCATTTGCCGGTGCGCGCGAAACCAGACTGGACTTCATCGGCAATGAAAAGGATGCCGTGCTTGCGGCAAATGTTTTGGAGGAGCTTGAAATAGTCGCGCGGCGGAATGACAAACCCACCCTCGCCAAGAACGGGCTCGGCGATGACAGCGGCGACGGATTCCGGCGCGACGGAGCGCATGAAGGCGTCTTCGAGATGATGCGCAAAATGCGCGGACGTTGTGCCGGCGGAATTGCGATAGGGGTAGGCGAACGGAATGCGATAAATATCGCTCGCAAACGGCTGAAATCCAGCTTTGTAGGGATGCGTTTTGCTGGTCAGCGACATAGTGAGGAGTGTGCGGCCATGGAAAGCGTCTTCGAAACAGATAACGGCGGGACGTTTGGTATACGCGCGCGCGATTTTGATTGCATTTTCGATGGCCTCGGCGCCGGAATTGAGCAGAATGGTTTTCTTCGCAAAATTGCCAGGAGCGAGGGAATTTAGTTTTTCCGCAACGGCGACGTACCCTTCGTAAGGCGTGACCGCAAAACAGAGATGCATATACTTTTCCAGTTGCTCGCGAATCGCGGCGAGGACGCGCGTCGAGCGATGGCCGATATTGAGACAGCCGATTCCGCCGGCAAAATCAAGGTAGCGGTTGCCGTCAACGTCTTGGATGACAGCGCCATCGGCAAGCGCTGCGAAAACAGGCGTAGCATTGGCAGGTCCGCGCGGGATAGCGGCTTCGCGCCGAGCCATGAGCGCGCGGGAACGCGGCCCCGGAATTCCCGTTCGAAGTTGAATGGTAGCCATTGTTTCTTCCTTCTCGCTGCTCACAGGGACGCGGCCGCTGTGCCACAAATCTAGTACCAAGCGATTGGTGCTTCGTCGAGATTGACGAAAACCTGCTTTGTTTCGAGATATTCTTCAAGGCCCCAAGGGCCAAGCTCGCGGCCGAAGCCGGATTGTTTGTAGCCGCCCCAGGGCGCTTCGACGTACGTTGGTTGCATGTGATTGACCCAGACGACTCCGGCGCGCAGCGACTTGACGACTCGGAACGCTTTGTAAATATCGCGCGTCCAGACTGCCGCGGCAAGACCATAAGGGGTGTCATTCGCGATGCGGATCGCGTCCGCCTCGCTATCGAACGGAATCACGGAGGCGACGGGCCCGAAAATTTCTTCGCGGGCAATGCGCGCAGTGTTTTCTACGTCATAAAAAATAGTTGGCTCGACGTAGTAACCTTTGCCGAATTGCTTTGGGCGGCCGCCGCCGATGGCGACTTTGGCTTCCTTTTTACCAAGCTCGAGATAAGAGTTGACGCGATCGTATTGCTCCTTGCTGACTAGCGGGCCCATTTTCGTTTCGCGCTCAAGCGGCGCGCCAAGCTTGATGCGCTTGGCTTTTTCAGCCATGGCCTCGACAAATTTCGAATAGATTTTCTTTTCGACGAGGATCCGGCTGCCTGCGGAACAGACTTCACCTTGATTGATAAAGACCCCGAAGAGCGCGCCGTCAACGGACGCTTCCCAATCTGCGTCGGTAAAGAAAATGTTTGGCGACTTACCGCCGAGCTCGAGCGTGACGCGTTTGAGCGTATCGGCGGCGCTTTTGACGATGATTTTGCCGACGGCAGCGCTGCCGGTGAACGCAATTTTGTCGACGCCGGGATGAGCGACCAGCGCGGCGCCCGTGATTTCGCCAAATCCGTTGATGATGTTGACGACGCCGGGTGGGAGACCCGCCTCCGCGAAATAGCTGGCAAATTCCAGCACTGTCAAGGGCGTCTGCTCGGCGGGCTTAAGAACGCACGTGCAGCCAGCCGCGAGCGCTGGCGCGAGTTTCCAAGCAGCCATCAGCAGCGGATAGTTCCACGGAATGATTTGCGCGGCGACGCCGACGGGCTCGCGCAAGGTAAAACTCAGGGCGTTGGCAGGAACTGGGTTCACGCTACCGAGAACTTTGTTGGCGAGGCCGCCATAGTATTCGAAGCAGGTGGTGACGTCCGCGATGTCGTATTCGGCTTCGACAATGGGCTTGCCGGTGTTGCGGCATTCGAGCTCGGCGAGTGCGGCGCTGTTCTGGCGAATCATCTCGGCGAGCTTGAAGAGGATGCGGCCGCGGTCTTGCGCGGAAGTCGCGGGCCAGGGACCGGAGTCAAATGCCGCGCGCGCGGCTTTTACGGCAAGATCCACGTCAGCGGAAGCAGCGGCCGCCACCTGCGCGATGACTTCCTCGGTTGAAGGATCATGGACTGGAAATGTTTCGCCGGAAGCGCTGGCGATCCATTCGCCGTTGATGTAATTCTTGTAGGTTCGAACTCCCGCTACCGTGCCGCTCGACATCACAGCCTCCCAAAATCACCATCGCGTCGGTGCTCATGCCATGCCGCACCGCGCTCAAACCGGTGAAACCGCCTCCGCGAGCTTTCTCGCCATTTTGCGCCGCCCGTAAATAAAAAAGAAAAATGCCGCCAGGCCAATAAAGATAAGTGTGCCGCCAAACATCCAGATCTCGTAGGAAAGCAGCGAAGTGACTTGCTGCGCCGGGAAAAAAGCTAGCGCGATTCCCAGAATGGTGGTCATCAGCCCGCTGGCGCCGGAAAGAATTAATTTCCTCCTGCCGTAGCAACTTTTGACGAAGGAACGGCTGAAAGCGATTTTCAGCAGCGCGCCAAATATGTAAAGAAACGGGATCAGCTGAAGCACCACCGCAAGCGAGAGCAGCTTCTGGAAAGTTTCTTGCACGCCAGTTTCATTCGCCGAGAGGTTGGCCACGACAAATCCGGAAGCTCGCAGGATGTGCCCCACGAACGACAGCCCTATCATTTTATTCCAGATCCACCAGCCGCTGAAGTTCAGCACCACAAGCACCATGGACACCGCCGCATGCACGATCAGCGCGGCGTAAGGCGTGTGGTATCTCGGGTGGACTTTTCCAAGCCACGATGGCATGTAAGAATCCAGGCCTGCGACAAATGGAATTCGCGCCGAGCCGCCGAGCCAGGCGGACGCAATGCCCGCAATCGACAAGCTCAACATCAGTGCAAATGGTGCGACGACCCATAAGACTCCCACGCGGCCGGCCATATGGCTCACCGCCTGGACAATGCCCTGCAGCACGTTGATATCGCCTTTGTTGATCGCGATGAGCAGTGTCAGCGTCGCGCCAATGTAAAGCGCGCCGGAAAGAATGCCGCCCCAGGCGACGGCCCCTGGCAGATTTTTGTGAGGATTCTCTATTTCATCGCCCATGACAGAAGCGAGCTCGAGCCCCACCAATCCGAAACAAATTACGCCGAAAGAATTGAGGACGAATTTTGGGTTGGGGGGAATCCGAAAGTCCGCCCAGCTGACGGTTGTGCCGAAACGCAGCCACACAATGACGCCTAGTCCGATCAAGACCGCGGCAGCGATGCCCGTGCCGATGGCGCCTAGGTTGTTGATCCATTTGCCGACACCGAGGCCGACGATGTTCAACACGACGAGAACGATCAACAGGAGAAGCGAGGCGGTCAGCGCAAATGTCTTATTGTCGCCAAGTGACTCGTGCCCGGATCCAAGCACAAAAACGGAGACGCCGACGAAGTACAGCATGATCGTTGGGACGTACATCATGTTGTTCGTCCAGTAGCACCAGCCGGAAAGAAAACCGTGGAAGTCTCCGAAAACTTCCTTGGCCCAAAGATAGACGCCGCCTTCTCCGGGATAGCGGTGCGCAAGCTCGATCACCGCGATGCCCTGCGGCCAGAAAAATAAAGCCAGTGAAATAATCCAGAGCCAGACGGTCACGCCACCGTTAGCGGCTATCGAGGGAACGACGTTGAGGTTGAAGACCGCGACGACGAAAAGCAGAACGAGGTCCATGCGCCCCAACACGCGGCGAAGCTGAGGCGCCCCTTGAACTGGCGACACCGCGGACGCAATGGCGGCCTCGTTCTGCAAAGTCGAGATCTCCTAGGATCAGTGGCCTGCGGCGCCGACGAAAGCTGCGCCGCGTTCTTCTTGCGCTTTGGCAAGTGCGGGCGCGACTTCCTCGAAAACGGCGAGATGCTTGTCGATGTCGGCTTCGGTGTGCTGGACCGAGATCGTCCATTGCTCGTCCCACCAGTACGGCTGTGCCAGCACGCCACGGTTGACCATGGCAAACCAGTAGTGGCGCCAAAGATCGATGTCGATTTTCGTCCAGTCGCGATAGTTGCGAATTTCCTGCGGATAAAGCATCAGCGCGCCGTTTACACCAGCGCTTGCGACATAGGCTCGCAAACGGGTCTTCTTGACGATGGCACGATAACCCTCCGTAAGCTTCTTACCGAGCGCATCTACGTGGGCGTAGTTCTCGCGCGAGAGGACTTCGCGGAAGGTGGCAAGCCCTGCAGCCATCGACACGCGGTTCGTGTTGTAGGTACCTCCGTGGAAAACTTTGTGTTGCGCGATCAAATCCATCACGGCACGGCTCGCGCCAAACGCTGCGAGAGGCAAACCACCGCCAATGGATTTCGCCAGACAGATCATGTCCGGCTTCACGCCGAAATATTCACTGGCACCCCCCCAGGCGAGTTTCGCTCCGGTTTTTACTTCGTCGAAGATGAGCAACGCGCCATTCTTTGTGGCGATATCGCGCAAACCCTCTAGAAAACCAGGCTGCGGCATGCACAACCCAACGTTCATGAGGATGGGTTCGAGAATAATCGCGGCGATCTGACCTGGATTTTCGCGGAAGCGGCGCTCGACGCTGCCAAGATTATTGAATGAAGCGACGACGACGTTCGCGAGCGATGCCTTGGGCACGCCTCCCCCGCCGGGAACAGAATTTGGCGCGTCGGGATCGCCGTAGTCTTCCGCTTTGGGCTTGACGCTGACGAGCGCGGCGTCATGCAGTCCGTGGTAAGCGCCTTCAAACTTCAGAATTTTGTCGTGGCTCGTGGCGGCGCGAGCGATGCGGCAAGCATGCATCGTCGCTTCCGTGCCGCTTGAGCCGAAGCGCACCATCTCCACCGGATAACGTTTGCAAATTTCCTCCGCAAGCTCCCATTCCATATCGTGCGGCATGCCGAACGTCGTTCCTTCATGCAGCTTTTGTTCAACAGCCTTCACCACTGCTGGGTGGCAGTGCCCAGCCATCAGTGCGCCGAAGCACAGATTGTGATCAATGTATTCATTTCCATCAGCATCGCGAATTTTGCTTCCCTTGCCGTCCTTCACGAAGAGCGGATAGGGCTCATAGTGCCGATAATTACTGGCCACCCCGAGCGGGATGCGCTGCAAAGCGCGCTTATACGCTTCCGCAGATCTCGGCGTGCGCTTCTCATAAGTGGCGATTTCCTTCTGCAATGCGTCGTGCATTTCCTTCTTCCCTAAGCTGTGTGGCCGCGAGCGGCCTACGCTGGCAGGTCTGTTCCCTGCGGTCAGTTTGTGCTATCAAAAAATCTCAAGAAGAGCATCTGCGCTCGATTTCATCCTACATACGAAGGCGCCCCGGCCGGGCTGGGGCGCCTGTGAGACGTTTCTTGTTCTCCGCCAATGCTTCAGAAGCGGAACTTCAGCGAGAACTGAACCAGCCGCGGATCGTGAACGTGCTGCACCTGCCCGAACGTGCTGCCTGTGTCGGACACGTCTCCATCCACGCTGTAGAACTGAGCGTGATTCCAAATGTTGAAGATGTCTCCCCGGAACTCCATCTGAAGTTTTTCCCCAAAGCTTGTTTCCTTCATGAAGCTCATGTCCCAGTTATTGATGCCCGGACCGCAGCAAATGGTGCGCGGAGCGTTGCCTATCGTGCCGGCTGAGACTGTTGCATTTGTGAAGAGATCCGGATTAAACACGAAGCCATTATTTTGGCGGATGTTCTGTGTATGAAACGGCGCGGTAAGATTTGGCTCGCCCGGAAATTCAAACAGATCTGTGGAATCCAATTCTTCCACGTCGTCTGAAGACGTGATTCGAATCGGGAATCCGCTCTGGAATGTCAGGATTCCTGACGCCTCCCAGCCATCCAGCAGCTTCCCTTTGAACCTGTCGTACTTTGGCACCGGCAATTCCCAAACGTAATTGACCACAAAGCGATTCCGCGCATCATAATCGGACAAGCCGTACGTAGCATTGAAGTTCAACGGATTGAGCGCGCTCTCAAAACTTGACGCATTATCCATGGTCTTGCTGAGAGTGTACGCAGCCTGAAACTGCAAGCCGTGGGAGAAGTTCTTCTGCAGCATAACCTGCAGGGAATTGTAGTTCGACCGCGCCACGGTGTTCTCACTGAATATGCCGGAGAAAACTGGCGTGCCATCCGAAGGGCAACCTCCGCCTGTGAGCGGGTTACACAGAGGCGAGGAATATCCCCGGATACCCACCAGAGTGATCGGTGTGCCTCCAGCCGCGCCCGTGATGGTGCAGGCCGCGGGCGCGTTTACGATCGGACAGGGCAAGTCCGTACCGCTGGGACCTCCAGGAATGTATGGCAGATGGAAAACCGAACCCGATGGCAGAACAAAAGAATACCCGCTGTCTTCGCCGAAAGGGCCGCAGCCTTGTCCCAGCGCGGCCAGGTCGTTGCATGTTTGCGGATTCCCTGGATTGACTTCATAGCTCGCGAGCAACCGATGCCCCTGCGAACCCACATAGCCAATCTGAAAAAGTACTTGTCCAGGAAGCTGGCGCTTTATCGTCAAGTTATACTGATCCGAATACTGCAATCGCAAATTCGGCGGAAATTCTCCGAAAAAAGTCATCGGCCGGAACTGCTCCCAATCTACGGCCGAGCCCCGCGGTGGATTCAGAATCCCATTGAAGGGATTCGGGTATGTGCTTCCAGTCTGATCGACATACGGAGTCTGCAGCAGTGGATTCGTAATGAAGTTGCTCCCGCCAAAAGGAGGTTCCGCGCTGAACTGCTCGAGCACCAGTTGTTCGATCGGATTGTAGAAAATCCCGTAGCCCATGCTCACGCTGGTCTTCGAGGGCCCGCCAGTCAGTTTACTGAGCCACCCGTCTTTCCATCCGGGGCTCCAGTTGATGCCCAGCCGGGGCGCAAAGCCCTTGTAATACGTGTTCGTCAACGCCTCGGGCACGCCCTTATCCCCCGGAAAAACCAATCCGACAGGGGTTACGCCAGCTTGATCGCAGGTCGTGACACTCCCCGCCACGTACAGTGGGCTGCTCGTGGGAAGGGTACAAGGATAGATCGTCGAATCTTGCCCGGGCCGGAAAGTCTGCACTTTTTGTCCGATGTCCGTCAGCGGCGTATTCATTTCCCAACGCAATCCGTAGTTCAGGGTTAAGTTGGGCTTGATCTTCCAGCTGTCCTGCGCGAAAAGGTAAATCGAAGTGCTGCGCACAAGTTCATGTTGCGCGGACCCTTGAAAAAAGCTGTTACCCAATCCGAGGAGATAGTCGGGATAGGCGTCGGAGAAGCCCAAGTCGTCCCCGGTGGGCTGCGTACAATTCGGGGGGGGATTGGCCGGATTACCCGGGCCGCAGAGATTCGAATTGCTCAGGAACGATAAGTCGCCGTTGACATCAAAATAGAGTAACTGGTTGAACATCTGATACCGCGTGTCTTCGCCGAATTTCAAACTGTGATTGCCGATGATTTTGCTGTAGTTGTCGCTGAACTGGTAGGTATTTCCCGTCTGTGGCAACTGTCCGTTGTAATTGTTACCGATGGTAAAGCCTCCGCCCACGCTGATGAACGGAACTCCTTCTTTGCTCGCACCGAGGCCAGAATGAAGTCCGTAGTCCGGGTTGGTACCGAGCAGATTCCCGCTGTCGTCAGTGAGAGGCGTATCGGAAACGCCCGTAAAGCAAAACGCGGACGCCGCTCCGGTTCCGCACGAAGATTGGATGGCATTCGTTCGCGTCGGCGAATCAAACTGCAGTTGTCCTTCGCGGAAATAGCTGAACCGAAATTCGTTCACGGCCGTTGACCCAATTGTCGACGTATGCGTGATATTCAACTGTTGCGTGCGCGTCGCATAAACTCCGGGGAAATTTCCCGTCGTAGCGCCGGATGCCTGGAACTTTGCGAAGGGATCCACAGTCCTGTCATCGTCGAAGTAATAGTAGAACGCAGTTTTCTGATTGTTCGACCAATTTTGGTCCACGCGGATCTGGAACTGGTCGCCGCGATCCGTCATGTTGGGCGTGACTTGCACGCCTCCGCTTCCTCCCGCGCCGGGGGCATATTGAAGCAGGCTCAAAGCAACAGGGTCAAAACATCCCACCGGAATCTGATTGTTCGCGAAAATCGTGGTGTATGGCACTGGCGCGCCGCCGCTGGCCACGCTTGCCACCGCCGTTTGCGACGGGGCCGACAGCCGTTCGTTGAGCGGGACCGTGGACGGCGCATTTGCTCCGCAGCGGTTCTGCAGGATATTTGCAACGGTCGCATCGGTAAGTGATCCCGTGAAAGTCTGTCCCGCGGAAAAGTCCCCATTGTTGAGTTCCGGCCCCGTGGGCACGCTAATGGGCTGCGAGACGATCCCTTGCACAATCCGCCGTCCTTCGTACGAGCCGAAAAAGAAAGTCTTGTCCTTCTTAATCGGCCCGCCGATCGTCCCGCCGAACTGATTCTGCCGGAATTCCGGCTTCGGCGCCTGAAAAAACGTAAAGGGATGAGCGTTAAGAACGTCGTTCCTAAAGAACTCATAAAAACTTCCGTGGAGGTTATTCGTCCCTGATTTGGTAACCACATTGACGACCGCGCCGGAGTTCCGGCCGTACTCTGCGTCAAACGAATTGCTAATCACGCGAAACTCTTCAATGCTGTCCGGCGAAGGCTCGATGGCGGGCAAGTTGGCAAAGAGGTCGTTGCCGTCGCCGCCGTTCACGGAATAATTGTTCGAGCGCCCGCGACCGCCGTTCACAGTGACTACTCCGGGCTTGTCCGAGCCGTAAAACAAATCGTTACCAAGTTGAGATTGCACGCCGGGCTGCAATTGCAGCAACTGATATACGTCGCGTTGATTCAATGGCAATTGTGTCGAAGCTCGTTCATTCACCACCGCGCCGAGTTGTGTCGAGCTGGTATCCACGACTGGCGGCGCGCCCGTGACCTCCACGCTTTCCGTTGCCGTGCCGAGCTGCATCGTAATGTCGACGCTGATGACTTGGTTCAAGTCGAGGACGATCCCCTTGCGCACAAATTTCTTGAACCCTGCCTGGGCCACGTCTATTTCGTAGCTGCCCACCGGCACTTCGATAAAGATGTACTCTCCGTTGGCCCCGCTCTGCACGGTGCGCGCGGAGTGCGTCGCTTCATTAAGGAGCGTGACCGTGGCGGCCGCCACCGAAGCAGCGCTCGGATCGCTGATCGTCCCGCGGATCTGTCCGCCGGTGCTCTGTCCCCTGGCAATCGGCACCACCAACAACATTGCCGGTGCGGCAACTAGCAGGGAAAAAATGTTGCGGAGGCAGCGCCTATGGCTCTGCCAAAGTCCTGCGGTCCGTTTCATGAACTCACCCCTCGTGTCGAAGAATTCTCTTGGCAGCGGATTCTTCGTGGTTGCTGTGCCCCGGAAACCTTACTATAATCCAGCAAACTTAGAGAAAGCCGGAACCCGTGTCAAGCGGAAAGAATTTCTCCAAGCCATCAACAAATCGAACGGCACACCGCCTTCTTCGCATCAGCGAAGTCGCTCGCCGTGTGGGCATTTCCTCTTCCGCGTTGCGTGCCTGGGAAGCGTTGGGTCTCGTTTCTCCTCAGCGCACCAGAAGCCGTTATCGTATGTACACGGAAGCAGACGTGCGTCTGCTGCAACGCGCGGTTTTCTTGCGTCGCGCACGCGGACTGAATCCTCCTGCCATCGTCCACGTTCTAAAACGTCAGGGGATCGTCTCGGCGCCGCCCGAATCCGCCCCTCTGCCCGGCCTGCGCTTCCGCCGGCTGCGCACTCGCCGCGGCCTGTCTCTCGCCCAGGTTGCGCACGCCACAAAAGTTTCCATCGGTTTTCTCAGCGCGCTCGAACGCGGCCAAATGCACTCTTCGATTTCCACGCTCCGCCGTATCGCGCGTTTTTATCGCACGAATATTCTTTCGCTCTTTGAAACCGCAGCGGAAAATCCCCGCCTCGTCCGTCCCGGCCAACGAAAGGTTCTGGAGACCACTCCCGGCGTCCGCATGGAACTTCTGGCCTGGGGTCAAACCGCCATGGAACCGCACCTTTTTCGCATCAAACCTGGTGGCGGTAGTGGTGAGTCTTACTCTCACGAAGGCGAAGAGTTTCTGCACATCCTTCGCGGTGATTTCGAAATTTGGCTCAATGGCGAAGAACATTACCGGCTCAAACCCGGCGACAGCCTCTATTTCGAGAGCTCAACGCCGCATCGCTGGAAAAATCCCGGGCGTTCCGAAACCTGGCTGCTTTGGGTCAACACGCCGCCGACTTTCTGAAAGCCAACGAACTTGTGAAGGATGATCTTAAGCGCGTGGAGATGAGCATGATTCGGAAGCGGGGCACAGTATGAACCGGCGCGCAATCGTTCTGGGAATTCTGTCGATCGCCATGCTCTGCGGCGCTTGCAAAAAAAATGGACCAACGCTCAGCTTGCTCGTCTGGGAAGGTTACGCGGATCCCTCGTTCGTACGCCCCTTCGAAGAATCGCACCACTGCAAAATCGCCGCGTCCTACATGGGTTCGAGCGACGAGCTCGTCGCCAAGCTGCGCGGCGGGAGCGCTTCCAACTATGACGTCATCTCGCCTTCCAGCGATGTCGCCGCGTCCATCGCCCGCGCAGGCCTCGCCGCACCGTTGGATCTCTCGAAATTTCCATCCTACCCACAACTCGCCTCCAGGCTTCGCGATTCGCCCCTGGTGAAATTTCAAGGTCAAGCCTTCGGCGTGCCATTCATGTGGGGGCCGAATCCTCTCCTTTATGACGCAACTGTCTTCGCGCAGCCGCCCGATTCCTGGAACATTCTCTGGGATCCCAAATTCAAAGGGAAAATTTCAGTCTGGGATGATCTCTCTACGGTGTACATGGCCGCGCAGATTTTGGGTTACGACAAGCCCAACTCTTCACAACTCTACAATCTGACGGATCAGCAGCTGGATGCCGTCAAAAAGAAACTCATCGAGCTCAAACCAAACATTCGAAAGATTTGGTCCACGGGCGGAGAATTAACCAATCTTTTTGAAAACCATGAGATTGTTCTCGCCATGGGCTGGCCGCTCAACGCCAACCAATTGCGGCAAGCAAATTTTCCCATCGGCGAAACTATCCCGAAAGAAAATACCACCGGCTGGATCGATCATCTGATGATCACCGCCGCGAGCCAGCAGAAGGATCTCGCCTCGCAATTCCTCGAATACATGATCGATGCGCAAATCCAGAAAAAAGTCACGGATGTGACCGGCTATTCCCCCGCGAATCCTGGCTCTACGGCATTTATGACCGACGCGGAAAAGAAAAACCTGCACATGGACGATCCCGACGCCTACATGCAGCGAATCTATTTCTGGCAGGACGTGCCTCGCCGCGCCAAGTACAACGAAATCTGGAACGAGGTGAAAGCCGCGCAGTGAGTTCCCTCCCCATTCCGCAGCCCATTTTGCAAGACGCCGATGCTCCGCTGCTCGAAGTGCGCGAGGTGGCCAAACGCTTTGGCGCGCGCGAAGTGCTAAAAAACATCTCATTGAACATCGCTCCCGGTGAGTTTCTCACTCTGCTCGGCGAAAGCGGCTCCGGGAAAACCACACTTCTCCGCCTCGTCGCCGGTTTCGAGCAACCCACCGCCGGCGAAATCTGGATGTCTGGAGCCCGCCTGGACAAGCTGCCGCCCTACAAACGCCGCGTAAACACTGTCTTTCAGAGCTACGCACTCTTCCCGCATTTAAGTGTGCGCGACAACGTTGCGTATGGTTTGCGCGTGCAAGGCGTTCCGAAGAATGAAATCGCCGGTCGCGTCGCAGAAGCCCTGCACATGGTCAGGATGACCGAATTTGCCCCCGCGCGTCCTTCCCACCTCAGCGGCGGTCAACAACAGCGTGTGGCTCTGGCCCGCGCTCTCGTGAACCGGCCAGAGCTCTTGCTCCTTGATGAACCGCTTTCCGCGCTCGACGCCAATCTCCGCAAAGAGATGCAAAGTGAGTTGAAAGCCCTTCAACGCGAAATCGGCATCGCTTTCCTCTTCGTCACCCACGATCAGGAAGAAGCCATGGCGCTTTCCGACCGCATCGCCCTGCTCCGCGATGGCGCGCTCGAACAAGTCGCTTCGCCGCGTGAAATCTACGCGCACCCCGCCACTGCTTACACCGCGCAGTTCATCGGCCAGACCAATCTGTTGCGAGGCGAAATCCGCCGCAGCATCGCCACCTGCGGTGTCCTTCGCTGGCCCCTCGAGGACGCCGATGGCCTCGCGCTTTTTTCCGTACGTCCGGAAGCCATTCGGATCAGCCTCGATGGCAAACGCCAAACGCACGAAGTGAAATTCCGTGGCTCCATTCGCCAGCAAATCTACAGCGGCGCCAGCGAGCTGCTCGAAGTGGATTGCGGAGCCTGCCAACTTTTGCGCGTTCGCCTCTCCGCGCGCGGCCCGCTCACCGGCGAACACGATTTTGTCTTTTCAATTGCGGACGCCAGCCGCGTCGCGGACTGATTTCTCATGTACTCCCGCACCTACAAATCGTTCGTCTCGATTCCCCCGCTCCTCTGGGTAGTACTCTTCCTCCTGATTCCCTACGCCTTAATGTTCGCCCACAGCTTCTGGCTCGTCCAAAACGGCGCCCTCGTTCACCACTGGAACCTATCCAATTTCCAAGAGCTCTTCACCAATCCCCTTTACGCCGAAGTTCTCTTCCGCACCATGCGTATCGCCGCCTCCGTGATGCTCTGCTCTCTGCTCCTCGGCTACCCGCTCGCCTACTACCTCTCGTTTCATTCCGGCGCGCGTAAAGAGCTTCTTTACCAGCTCGTGATCGTCCCGCTCTGGGTGAGCTACCTCGTCCGCGGCTACGCCTGGAAAACAATTCTCGGCAGCGACGGCGTCCTCAACGGCTTCCTGCAATATCTCCATATCACTCACGCGCCCGTCGGCTTCTTCCTCTACAGCCCCTTCGCCGTCATTCTCATGCTTACTCACATCTACACGCCCTTCGTATTCCTCCCCATTTACGCTTCGCTTGAACACATCCCCCGCCCCCTCGTCGAGGCTTCGCACGATCTCGGCGCCGGTCCTTTCTCCACTTTCTTACGCGTCATCCTTCCACTCTCAATGCCCGGCCTTCTCGCGGGAGCCACTTTCGCTTTCGTTCTCTCTTTGGGCGATTTCCTTGCACCGCTCCTGGTCGGCGGCTCTTCCGGTACGATGATCGCCAACATCGTGCAGACCCTTTTTGGTGCGTCCTACGATTGGCCTCTCGGTGCCGCCATTTCCGTCTGCATCCTGCTCATTACCATCTCGCTCCTCTTCCTCACTGAGCGTCTCGAAAGGCGCTGGTCCTTCAAATGAGCCGCCAATCCCCAGCTCGCCGTTCTCCGCTCCTTGCTATTTATTCGCTGCTCGTTTTCGCCTTCATCTATCTGCCCATCGTCGTGCTCATCCTCTACTCTTTCAATCGCGATGGCGTCGGCGGCTTTCCTCCGAGAAATCTGACGCTTGATTGGTATCGTCAGCTTTTCGCGGACAGCTCCATCTGGGATTCCGTCCTAAATAGCCTCATTGTTGCCGCTGGCACCGTCGCGCTTTCTCTAACCCTGGGCCTGCTTGCCGCCCTCGCTCTCGATCGGGCAAGCTTCCCCGGCAAAGCTCTCTTCCGCCGCCTCGTTCTTCTCCCCCTCATTCTTCCCGGCATCATCACCGGACTCTCTCTTCTCATGTTCGCCGTGTTCGCCGGCTTGCAGCTCAGCTTGCTCACCGTATTTCTCGGTCACGGCACCGCCCTCATCTCCGTTGCCACCACCGAACTCTTCGCCGGCCTTCAAAAAACCGATCGCGCTCAGGAAGAAGCTTCTCTCGATCTCGGCGCCACACCTTGGCAAACGTTCTGTCGCATCACACTCCCCAATCTCAAACTCTCGCTCGCCGCCGCTGCTCTTCTCATCTTCACTCTCTCGATGGACGAAATCGCCGTCACCTTTTTTCTCATCGGCCGAGATAACACGCTCCCGCTCGAAATCTGGGGCCGCCTCCGCCGCGGCATCACGCCGGAGATCAACGCTGTCTCCACGCTTATTTTTGCCGCTTCCGTCCTGCTCATCATCGTCTGGTACCGCATTCGCACACGCAGCATCGGCACGGAAGCTCAGCAGTTGCTCGAATGACCATAGCAACCCAAGGAGGACGAATGTCGCGATCGCGCCGTGACTTCATCAAATTTGTTGTGGCAGGTTCTGTCGCCGCGGGCTGTCCCGTTGACGCCGCCCTCCTTTCCCCTCCCGATTGCAATGCTTCCACCTTTAATCCATCGAGCGTCCCGCTCGTCGACGGCGAACATTTCGAAATCTGCCACCAAATCCGTGATGGCCACCATTTCCATCTACCCGCCGCTACCACCAAAGTCGACATCGCAATCATAGGAGGCGGCGTAGCCGGCCTCTCCGCCGCCTATTTCCTCCGTGACAAAGACTGGCTCCTCCTCGAAAAAGAAGCTCACTTCGGCGGCAACGCCTACCAGGAAGAATTCGAAGACCACCCTTTCGCCACTGGCGCGGCCTACGCCTACCGCGGCGACGAAGGCGATCAGCTAGCCTCCGAGATCGGCTTGAAACTCCCGCTCGTCAACATGCCCGATCCCACCCTCGTCAACAAAACCTACGTCCCCGATACCTGGAAGACTGGCATCTCCCAACTCCCCTATCCGAAAGAAGTCGTCGCCAGCTTCCAAAAATTCCGCGACAACGTCCTAAAAATGAAAATTAACGAGCGCATGGCCGAACTGGACGCCCAGCCCTTCTCGAACTTCACCTCGCTCTATGCCCCCGAAGTCCAGCAATGGTGGGACATCTTCGGCCCTTCCAACTGGGGCGCCGCCACGCGCGATACTTCCGCCTACGTCGGCCTCTACAACGCCAATGATCTCTTCACCGGCGGCGATGCCAAGCGCGCCATTCTGCCTGGCGGCCTCGGCTGCATCACCCACAAACTCGTCGAAGTCCTCCAGCCTCATTACAAAGACCGCATGCTCGGGGAGGCCACCGTCGTCGCTGTCGTCCCGGCAAAAGACGCGGTAAGCGTTACCTATCTTCGCGGAGGAAGACTCACCACCGTCTCCGCCAAAGCCGTCCTTATGTGCACGCCCAAGCAAATCACCTCGCGGATCGTCCAGAATTTGCCCGCCGCACAAAAAGCCGCCATGCAGCTCACCCGTTACGCACCGTATCCCGTCGTCAACCTTATCTTCGACAAGCCCGTCTATAATCGCGGGTACGACAATTGGTGCCCCGGCAATTCCTTCACCGACTTCATCGTCGCCGACTGGACCGTCCGCGACAATCCTGGCTACAAACAAAAAAACAACATCCTCACCTTCTACACTCCCCTCCGCGAAGCCCAGCGCTTCACGCTTCTCGATGAAAACGATTGCAAAACACTCGCCGCACGCGTTCTCACCGACTTCCAGAAAGTCCTTCCCGAATTCAACCTCGATCCCGTAGAAGTCCGCATCTACCGCCGCGGCCATCCCATGTTCATGGCCGTTCCCGGCCACTACACAAAAACTCGTCCCGCCGCCGCGCATCCCATGGACCGCATCTATTTTGGCGGCAGTGATTCCGGCGGTCCCGAATCTCTAACCAGCGAAGCCGTCCGTTTATCCCAAGTCGGCTCCGAATGGGCCAACCTTATCTTGTCCGGCAAGCCCGGTGCCAAAGAACTCGCCGAGAAAGCTCTCACTGCAACCGCGGACTAAAATGCTCCCTACCAGCCGCGCCCCCACGCGCCAACCAGATTTAGTCCATAATGTTCTCTTCATTTCCGGAGGAGTTATGCCCGACTGCCTCGACGATTTTCAAAAATTCCGCGCCGACCTCAACGAAGAAATCCTCCATTGCGGCCACCTCGGCATCAAACGCTTCTTCGCCCTCGACCATCAAGCTTACGAACCCGGCGCACTCGACACCAAAACGAAGGAGCTCCTCGGCCTCGTCGCCTCCGCCGTGCTTCGCTGCGACGATTGCATCACCTACCATCTCGTTCGCTGCGGCGAGGAAGGTTGGAAACGCGATGAAGTGATCGACGCTCTAAACGTCGCCCTGGTCGTCGGCGGCTCCATCACTATCCCCCACGTCCGCCGCGCCTTTGCCAGCATGCGCGAGATTACTTCGTTGAAACCCTGAAGCCCGCGGCGTAGTCTTACTAATTAATAGAAGGAAGCAAGATGAGTACGGCCCCGGCCACTGCCGCATCGCATCACGAAGGACCCGCCGCGCGTCTCCGCAATGTTTTAATCGGCTCTCTATTCGCGCTAGTCCTGCTGATCCCCAAACTCCTGCACATTCGCCGCAATCCCCAATCCTGGATGGCCTTCCGCGTCTTCCTCGGATTCGCCGGCGCCGCCCTGGTTATCCTTCCCCTTGGCCTATGGAATAATTGGCTCGCAGCTCCCGCCGGTCTTGCTATGTTCCTCGCTGCAATCCTCTTGCCTCGCGCCAAGCCGCACGCGTTCCCCGATGAAAAAGCCCGTGAACTCGGCGCTCTAGTCGTCGTAAATGGCGGAAAATATCAGCGCCCAAACGCCGCTCCAGCGCCTGTTCAGCTCTTCGTTGGCGCTCAACAAATCTGCGCGCTCGATTCCCATCTCGAGCCCCTCCTCGTAATCCCCACCGCGGAAATTACCTCAGCGCATGCTCTGCAATCCAAAAACCGCTGGCTCTTGCAAGTCCGCTGGTCCCAGAGCACCGCCGATTTCACATACGAAGGCATCTTTGCCGAGCACCTCGCTCGCGTAGCCGAAAGCACACTCGCCGGCATCAGGCACTCCCCGCTCCCGGTTTTGCCAAAAAGCCGCGCCGCCAGCGCTTGAACTCCTCTCGAAATACCTCGCTTTTACCGTCCGCTCCTACTGCAAAATGTGTCAAAATAAGGGTATGGCGCGAGGATGGGAAAGCAAGGACGTGCAAGCGCAGGTGGAATCCGGCCAGGAACCACCGGGGCACTACGGCAATACCACCAAAAGCGCGGAAGACATTCGCCGCGATCAAGAACGCAAGGACTTGCAGTTATCCCGCACCCGCATCGCCCACGATCTTGAATCCGCTACCCATCCCAATCATCGCAAGTCTCTCGAAGCCGCTCTCGCCCATCTCGACAAAAAGCTCGCCGACCTGAACTAGCTCCGCCACCCCGCCAATCGACTTAGCCTCATCTGCTAAAATCCATCCATGCAATCGGGAATGCCAAGCCGCACCGCCTGGGCTGCCGCCGCTCATCGCGCCGCGCATCAAGTTCTCGAAGAAGGCCGCATCTTCTCCGACCCGCTGGCCATCCGCATTCTCGGTCAGGACTCGCAAACCATCGTGCAAGATGCCGTCCAGCATCCTACACGGCTCGGCATGCGCCTTTTCATTGCCGCACGCACGCGCTTCGCTGAAGACTCCTTGGCCGCAGCTGTCGACAAAGGCGTCCGCCAACTCGTCGTTCTCGGCGCTGGCCTCGACACCTACGCCTATCGCGGCCCCTGCGCCCATCGCCTGCACATTTTCGAAGTCGACCATCCTGCCACGCAAGCCTGGAAACGCGAGCGCCTCGTCGAAGCCGCAATCGAGCTCCCTCCGAGGCTTACCTTCGCCCCCATCGATTTCGAACGTCAAACTCTGCCCGAAGGCCTCGCCGCCGCCGGTTTCGACCCCGCTCAACAAACTTTCTTCACCTGGCTCGGCGTCGTCCCCTACCTAACCGAAGATGCCATCTGGTGCACTCTCGCCTTCATCGCCAGCCTGCCCAACGGTGCCTACGTCGTCTTCGATTACAGCGATCCTCCGCACACCTTTTCGCCGGAACATCGCGCCGACCACGCCCTCCGCGCCGCTCGCGTCGAATCGATCGGCGAATCCTGGGTAACTTATTTTGAACCGGATAATCTGCGAGAAAAACTGCTAGCGATTGGCTTTACACAAGTCGAGGACCTAGGTCCCCCGCAAATAGCCGCTCGTTATATCCCGAAGCCGCCAGCCGCCAACCGCGAAAGAGGCGGCCACATCCTCCGCGCCTCCACCAAAAAACTCTGACCCATTGCGATTTGGCCTGTCCCGAGTCTTTCTTCTCTGCGATCTCCGTGTTCTCTGCGCTCTCTGTGTAAAATCTTTCTCTTGATTTTCTTCACTTCACAAATTCCCCCGCCAACCCCCAAAAATCATTCACATAGTAATGCGACAAAACATTCCCAAACAAATAGCAGATCCCCTGGCAAGGTGGAATATCCCCGTAAATCTTCCTGCCTCGGGCAAAAATCTTCTTCAACGATCCATCCCGCAACAAATTCCCCGCCACCTTCCTCAGCGGCTCGCAAGGATAAAACACGTCTCCATTCGGATACACCCGCGGAAACATCGTCGGATAGCACTGAAACTCCCGAAATCGCAACAAAGTCTCGATCGTCCTCGGCGTCCCATTGATTGGCTGCGTCCCGCTTCTCCTCCGCTCGATAATCTTGTCCACCAGCGCCTGATACTTCGGATTCTGTGCCAATCTAAGGTTTGGCATTTTTTCGTGCTGCGCTGATTGCGCTGCGAATACAAACCCTTCCTCCCCGCACCAATCCAGCAATCTCTCCACTTCCGCAATATTCCATTCCTCGATGACCGTGCTGATCGTAATCCGTTGCGCGCTTCCCAAAATTTCCTTAGCAAGCGCAAGATTCTGCAAAACCTTCGGCAAAGCCGCCGGTTTCGATAGCGCGTTCGAAGGATCAGCAGCCAGTGCATCCAAACTAACCACCAATCCTGTCACCGAGCTCAAAATCCCCGGCTTGCGGTCCAGCAAAGTCCCGTTTGTGATTAGCAGCACTGACCGATACTTGCAATGAAACCGCGCCATCGCCACCAACTCCTCAATATCCGCCCGCAAAGTCGGTTCCCCGCCGGTGAACACGATCGAGTCCGTCTCTTTCCGTATCTTCCGCAAAATCCGTATCGTCTCCCCCGTCGACAGCTCCTGGCTAAAAACCTCCGGCTCCTTCTGCGTGCAATACGAACAAGCCAAATTGCACTTATGCGTCACGTAAAACGTCACCGCATAAGTCGCCACCACGTTCGTCCGCAAAATATTCCGCCGCCACCCATTCCGAAAATAAAGCCCAAAGTTCTTCGCCACAAAGGGCGCCTGCCGCACCAGCCCGCGGATCAACGCCCGCTTCGACAGCCGCCTCTTATCCAACTCGCTAGCCGGAACAAAATTTGCCGTTCGCGAACCAGTCTTCGTCATAAGCACAACATTCTAGCGCACCACGCCGCCCCCAGCCTCTTCTCGCCGAGCCCGCCAGGGCGTTCGCACAAGCTATTCTTTTGCCAAACTCTGCTACGTTTTGACAATCGCGAGAGGCCAATCGATCATCGAGATGAGTCTCGCAAGATGGCCCGCGTGCCGATGGATTCGCAACCCACGTTCGACCGCAAACTCGCCTACCTGGCCCTTCGCTTCACGCTTGGCCTGACCATCCTCATGCACGGCCTCGTCGGCCTTCCCCATCTCAGCACCTTCGCCGACGCCACCTTAAGACTCTTTGTAGCCACGCATCTCCCGTCCATCCTCGTCCGCCCCTTCGCCCTAACCCTCGTCTTCCTAGAAACCGCCGTCGGCCACCTCCTAGTCATCGGCCAATGGACTCGCACGGCTCTGCTCCTCGGCGCCTTCTCCATGGCCTCCCTAATTTTCGGCACCGCCCTCCGTTCCGATTGGGCACCCTCGCCATCCAACTATTCCACGCTTTCCTCTATGCCGCCCTCATTGCCACCCGCGAGTACAACTCCTATTCCGTCGATGCTCTAACCCACCGATAGAGCCGCCGTGTGAATGAGTTACGAAGATCGGCGCAGCGGAAAAGTTCTCTTCTGCTCGCCGCTACCTATTCTGCAAATACCAGCCTCACCGCGCTCCGTCTCTACATCAATCCAACAATTGCCGCGATGTTCTTTCTCGACAGTATTCCCGAACGCCGTTGCCGCACAGCTTGTGTGTAATCGACCATACGGACAGAATGGCCAAGTTTTAAGCGGAAGGGCCGGCGGCGAGCCAAGGTGCTATGGATACGACGTGATTCTTCTGCTTATAATCCTGGAGTTTGCGAGGACGCGTTGCGTCCTAGAACAACTTCGAGGAGTAGAGGAACAAGACTGCGACAGCGGCGAATGAGGTCCATGCCACCACGGTGACCCACGCTGGTACATTTTTTGCTGCGACTTTCACCCGCACAATGCCAACCTCGAGCGGTTCGGCGGTGACTTCACGAGACAAGCGGCGGATGGCGTTTGTCAACCAAACGCACGCTGCGGCGGCGGGTAGCAAGGCGATGCTTCGCAGCAAAGGGACCGCTCGAACCCAGTAGAGTGTGGTGAGCGTCACAAGCATTACTACTGCACCCGCCATCGCCAGCGCGGAGGCTAAGGCAATCCCTCGCGAGAGGCCCAAAGCAACGATTACCGTCCGAACGCCAGCTTCGCGATCCTCGGGATAATCTTCCGCGGCATTCACCAGGATGATGCCCATTTGTACGGCGCCATAAGCCATGGCGAACGCAACCAGCGCGAGGGTTGGCCAAGTGCCGAAAAGAGTGGCGATCATCAGCATCGGACCCACGAAAATAATCAACCAAAGGCAGACCAACTGCGCGATGCCACGACCCTTCAATCGAAAGGGCTCGACGGAATAAGCCGCGCCCAAGGCAAGGCCGACAGCGGTCAGAGCGAGCAACTGCCAGCGATGCAACATCCAGGAGACATGGGCCGCTAGAGCGAGAGCAAAGAGAGCCCACAATACGACTTGAAATGTTACGAACGGCACGCCCAGGTTGTAGACCGCGCGAGAGAGATGAGGTTTGTATTTGGCATCGAGATCGCGGTCAGCAAGACAGTTGATCATGTCACCGAAAGCAAAGAGAAAAAAGAAAATCAGGACGCCTTCCCAGAAGGATTGCGTTTTGAGAGGAGCAAAGTTCTTATTCACTAAGAGCGCAGGCATAGCGACGATGGGGATCTCGGCAATGCGGAACTCGACGCGGCGGATGATGAGCATGTCGCGCAGAAAATGAAGAAGTTTGGTCATCAGAGTATGTTGATGCGACGGATATGACGAAGCGCGGCGTGAACGAAAGCGTTGCGGCCGTGCAGGAGAGCATGATTGTCGGCGATTAGGACATCGCCGGAGAGCCACCGATGGGCCACGCAGTATTCGGGCTTGCGCAGGAGCTTCGCCATTTCGGCAACGAGTGCGTCGCGTTGCTGCGGAGTTTCACCGGGAATTTCCAGGGTGACGGGATTCAAATCGAGGACGGGTTCGGCAAAGCGCAGAGTTTCCTCGCGGCTGACGGGGTGCGGCACGATCATTGGCGAGGTGAATGAACCGCCGTAATGGACGACCTTATCGGTGCAGTAAGTAACTGAGGTCGCGCTCCAAAGCGCGCGCTGCTCCGGCGTGGCACCGGCCAACAGGCGAGCCCCGTCGCAGAAGATGGTTTCGCCGCCGCTATCGGCTGGCGGAGCGACCTCACAGAAGAAGAGAATGTAGTGCGGGATTTTCCCGATAAAGGCGCCGTCCCAATGAAAAGGAACGGCGCCAGTAGTGTAAATATAGTTTTTGGCGGCTGGTTTGGCAACAAGCTCATTGACGGCGCCGAATTCCCATTCGAGTGTCTTGCCGAGGGTGAGCGCGAGGTGAGTCATGGAATCCGTAGAAAGCGGAGCAAATCCTCGGAGGAGGACGTAACGATCTTTTGCGATCCAATCCTTGAGAGTCGGGGTGGGAATGTCCTCGGGACTTGTAGATCCCGATTCGGTTAAAACTTCCAGGCCGAATGGCGAGAGAGCGCGAATGTGCCAAGCTTGTTTTTCCATCAAGCCTCCAGCCGCATGAGCTTTCGAAGTGCACCGACATCCAAAGCCAACAGAGTTTCGTAGGGCGTCTTGGTACTGTACAAAGACTGTGCACCGCGAGCGCTTTTCCAGGCTCGCCACATGCGTCGCGGAGACAAACACAAGCCTACTAGAATCGATCCGCAACATAGGAAGAAGATAAGCGGAGTTCCGTGGCCGGTGCGGAGTTCAAAAACACTGATTTCCGCCTCCCCCAGCAGAGAAGAATCGTATCCGGTGGCCACATGATGGAGATCGTGCATGGGCAGGAGGCCTGGGTTGGGAAATCGCAGGGTGAGAAAGGCGATCTTCACGATGAAATTGGGGTCTGTATATGATTGTGTAGTGAAGCCGGAAGCTGCCAGGTAGCGGTCGCGGGCGCCGAGGACGTTTTCGAGAAGATTGATCACCGCGAGGTCTCCATGTACGAGGGCAAGCCGTGATTCGAAACAATTGAGGCTCCCAAGTCCACCGCCTCACGTCGCTTGACGAGCCGGAACTTGCCATTTTCCTTCAGAGCGACGGCGTGCCAGGGAGTCAGCCAAACATCCGGTGATTCGCCCAAGAGTATTCCGATCTTCTCCGAATGGGGCGGCTGCGGATGAATGGAAAGCCGCAGCGACGCCGGAAAGCAGTCCGTCACCAAACGTCCCCAAGCGTCGCTCCGCCGGACAACCTCGTACGTTCGCTCCTTACACTCCGAACGGATACGGGTACGGCTCTTTTCTTTCTCGATTTCAACCTGGTCCTCAAACAGAAAACGTTGAATGCCATTAAACAAAGCTTGCTGACTCTCGTTCGAATGCAGCCTCTCGCGGATCGTTTCGTTCGATTCCGCATAGTGGCGGCACAGCCACTCGCGCATCTGTTCTCCCGATCCCGCTTCATCGTAAAGATCCTGCATGTGAAAGGTTTCGAGTGAATCTAGGTGCAGCAACTCGATCATCTGCGTGATTCGCTCGCCATAATTGTTGACGTCTGAGTCCGTCACTCCCACCAGATCGCTAAAGACCAGACCGTCGGAACAAATTGTGATGCGTGCTCCGGGCGGATGAATCGCTTGAATTTCCCGGCAACGCTCCTGCAATGACTGGAGACTCAGCTCTTCAGCCATGTCTGGGAGACGTCCGAGCACCTTCGCAGGATTCGGTGACTTGGCCGGAAACGCGGGCAGCACGAAATGGATGGGAAGACCGGCCCCGATAAACCGGCGAACTAGAGGTAGGTGAGGCTCCAAACAGTGCTCGCACACTTCATCACTCGCGGTCTGCTCACATTTCTCCGAGCCAGGCAGGATTCGCCGATGGCGGAACACGAGCCGCAGAATTTCCCGGGCTCGTGCCGTCGTATCCGGATGTGCAGGTGGATCGACAAGGGGCCCACAAACTGCCCCGACGTTTTCGAGCATTGTGGCGGACATAGGCGTCCAACGAAACCGGCAAACTAGTGTGGTCAGCTTACAAACCATCTCAAGCGCAGCATGAGTGCTCTTTGAATCGGGCGTTTGGTCCTGGCTCCAGATCAGCAGCAAAGCCAAGTGGGCGGCATATAGTCCTTGAATCAGCTCCGTCGAGGCGTTCGGCGCGTCGTCCGCTCCGTGGACCACCTTGGCGAAGGCAGCTCGCGCGCGCAGGCGCACCAGTTCGGTCTGTTTGCTGAGCACTCCGATGTTCGTCCGCGGATCAAGCATCTTCGCGAACAAACCGGCAAACGCTTGTCGATAGGGTCCGACCAGTTCTAGCTTGGCAAGCATCAATGTGCGGAACCGCTCGGCCACTCCATTCGGCGGTAGAGCCGACGCGCGCACTTCCAAATCATTCGCAAGGCGGAGATAAAGCGCGAGAATCAGCTCTTCGTCGTTTTGGAAAAATTGTTTGGCGTTGGCAACGGGAACACGAGCCGTCTGCGCAGCCGCTTCGACCAACTGACCAGGCAGGCCGCCCTCCTTCAACAACACCACCGCGGACTCCAGAATCCGCTGACGGCTGCGCGTGACCTGCGAATCCATAATTGAAAGATACCTTAAATCCGGTGGGAAGTTATGGCGACGACTACGCAAATTGCCAAGTTAAGGTCACATTAGGTCATACGTTCCGCGGCGATCTTCATACAAGTACCGGAGACGCGGTCATTCTGTCCTTAATGACCGCCCCCGACGGGCTAACCGGAAGTTGTTTCGTGCCAAGAGTCCGCCTCTGAAGAGTGGTCGCGAATCGGTTACGTCACTTTCAACCTCCGATTGATCCCGAGTCATGCGAAATTCGCAACCTATTCCCGGCAAGAAGTCCGGCTCTGGAAAGTCGCAATCATGCGGTCTTCTTGGCTGTCTAGTCTGATGATCGGAGAACTTGGCGGCTATACAAGACGCAGAATCTTCCAGAGTTCCTACTAGGTGCGATGCCTGAGGATTCATGGAGAAAGTTTAACTTGCCCGGCTAAACCTAATCCGTGAAGACTACCCCGACCGCGCTGTGCCCCTTCTCCGGCCCCGCGTCAATTCGCACCACGTAACCCCTTAAACGCATCGACGATTGCGATCCATCTTCGCCCGGCGTCTCCATCGTCACTTGCAATTCCGATTGCAGCCGCGGCATGTTTTGCAGCGAAATTAGCGCGCCTTGCAGTGAGATATCGCGCACCACTGTTTCTTCCTGAAATTCTTTCCCGCCTTCCGTCACTCCCGTAACCTTCGCGCGGAACTGCGCCTCGCGCCGCAAGGTCGCGCGCGCTCCCGGCATGTGCGCCTGCACGTTATCCCCCGCCGAACCTAGCAGGATCACCATGCCCTCGCTCGCTGCAAACACGGAATCAAACTCTTCGCGCGCGTTCCGCAAAATCGAATCCACCATGCGGTCCGTTGAATCCGGGTCGTGATGAAACAGCACCAGTGTTTTCGCTCCCACTTCCCGTGCCAGATCCACGCCGTGTTTCCAGGTGGAATGTCCCCATCCTTTGCGCGTCGTCGCCAGTTGTTCCGGCGTATATTGCGCGTCATTGATGAAAATGTCCGCGCCCGCCGCGAGCTCGCGCAGATTCTCATCCAATTTTGGATCCCCTGGCTCGTTGTCCGTCGCGTAAACCACCGTTCCCGCGGGCGTCTCGATGCGGAATCCCAGGCAGCCCTGCGGATGATTCAGCCACCGCGCCGTAATCTTATTCTCGCGTATCGTGAACGTGTCGCCGTCTTCCACTTCCTTGAATTTCCTCTTCGCGGTCATCGCGGACATGTCCACGGGAAAATACGGCAGCGCCATTTGCGCCTCGAACACTTGCTTCAAGCTGTCGCGCCCCAGGAATTTCGAACGAAAACTGTAAAAATGAAATTTGTTATTCTCCGCGAAAAACGGCGCAAAAAAAGGAATCCCTTGAATGTGATCCCAGTGGTAATGCGTCACGAAAATATGCGTTTCCGCGCCGCCGTTGCCGTTTGGCGCTCCCCATTGGCTTCCCAGCCTGCGCAATCCCGTCCCGCAATCCAGAATAAATTGCGTCCCGTCCGGCGCGATCAGCTCGAGGCAGGGCGTGTTTCCGCCATAACGCCAAGTCGCGGGGTCCACCGTCGGCGTCGATCCTCGAACACCCCAGAAACTTAATTTTGCAATGGGAACCGTCATGTCCGTCGGCACACACCCTGCACGTAGGCCATTCCCCCCGCCAGGTACGCGGAACGGGAAGCTAGTTCGATGTTGGCAGCCACCGCCAAATGCGTCAATGAATTCGCGCCGGGGACGTGTCAAACTTCCCACTAAGCGAGCAGGGCCGCAGCGCCCCGGCGAATTGTACTTGTAGCGCAGGCAATCTTGCCTGTGCTCTTTTGCAATCCCTGCGGTGCGCGCCAGCCTGCATGTGCGTAAAATGGAGCCGATGGAAGAGCATTCCCAACTTTGCGGCGTCGAGCGCCGCCACGATCCAGTGCGCGACTCTAAACATGGCGACGGCCGCGATCCGGAGCGCGGCCACCACGACGGCCACGTGCATCATCCGCATTCGCACCATCACCATGACCATGAGCATCCTCCGCTGCGGCCAGCGGTGCTCGGCTGGGCCATGGTCGCAACGCTAGGTTTGGTGGTCGCCGAGATATTTGGCGGCGTACTCGGCAGATCCGTCGCTCTTCTGAACGACGCCGTGCACAATCTTTCGGATGTGCCAGCGCTCGGAATTTCCTGGCTCGCGATGCGCTGGGCCGAGCGGCCCGCGGACAACGAAAAAACCTACGGCTATCACCGCGCTGGAATTCTGGCGGCGTTCACAAATGCTATTTTGCTAGTGCTACTTTCGCTTTGGCTTGGCTACGAAGCGATCGAGCGCTTTCGCTCTCCTGTTCGCGTCGTCGAAAGCTGGATGATCTGGACTTCCATCGCGGCGCTGCTTGTGAACGGCGGAATTACACTTGCTCTTGTGCGCGGGCGCGGGGATTTAAATTTGCGCAGCATTTTGATTCACAATTTCGGCGACGCGCTCTCGAATATTGCGATCATTGCCGGGGCGATCGCCATTCGCATGACCGGCGCGCTGTGGATCGATCCGCTTCTCGGCATCGCTATCGGCTTGCTGGTGCTGTGGTCCAGCATCGGCATTCTGCGCGAGTCGTCGCACATTCTTCTCGAAGGCCGGCCGCGCGAGATGCGTGTCGAGGAAGTCGCGCGGGCTATCCTCACTATCCAGGGCGTGCAGGAAGTTCATGACGTACACATCTGGTCGCTCGGCGGCGGCCACAATGCGCTGAGTTTGCACGCGCGCATTCCGGACATGCATCTCGACAGTTGCGAGCGACTGCTCGCCTCCATTCAGGAGAAGGCGGCGAAAGAATTCAAGATCGACCACACTACAGTTCAGCTCGAAAGAGCGGGACTTCCGGCCGTTTCGGGCTACGTAATGCCCGAGCCCGTAAAAAAATAATTTCTCCCACCCAAACATTTTCTCGCTGGGGAATTTTCGCTCTGGCACAAAATTCGCGCGACGCCGGCCACCGCCAGGAGTGGGCTTCGTGGGCCAGTGAGGAGTCGAATCTTGCGCGCGCATGGAAGTTCAGGCGGGGAGGCGGAAATTGAGACCGCGCTGTTGATTGAACTGTTGCGTGGCGTTCAGGTCGAGCTGGTCGAGAGGCAAAGTGCGGCGAAGACCTTCGCGGGTGATGTAGCGGAGGGTTCCGTTCTCCCACGCAAAGGCCGCGGCAAAAAAAAGCGTTCCGTCGCGGCGAACAAAAACATATTCATCGGTATCCTGCGGCGGAGCCGGCTTGGATGGGACATAGTCATGCGACGGCCTGACAGGAGCTTCGTTTTCGGCTACTTGCTCCGCTACGGGCTCGCCGGTGTCTGCCGGCTGTGCTTCTTCGGGGGGGGCCGCGGAAGCTTGCTGGTCGTCTACGTCGTCAGGAAAGATGGGCCAATAGTAGCCGCCGCCATAAAACGGGAAGTACGCGCCGACAAAGCCGCGGTTTAGTCCGCGTCCACGACCCCTGCCGTCGGGTCCGTTCGGATGCACACCCGCGACGTGGGCGTAATCAAAACCGAGGCCGGGCACATCCTCGGAGAGGATTGGACGGTTGTCGCGAGCGGTCCTCGCAACACCGGTTTGGCGCGCGACTGGACGGAGGATGACCGCGCCGGAGCGGGTGCGGACGTAGTGCATGCCGGGGTGGGCACGGCGGGCATAACTGTAGCGCGTGCCGACAGATGGGGAGGAGCCCATAGCGAAATGGGGAGCAGCCATTGCGGGGTGGGACATCGCTGGAGCGGACACAGCGGGATGACCCATGGCGGAGTCCATTCCTCGACCCATGCCTCGGCCTTGTGCGGAAATGATCGCGGGAAGGAACGCGAGAGAAGCTGAAAAGATCAGGAAGCGGCGCATGGTCAGTACCTGGGTTCCCGGGCCGCCGGGCCTTTCTTGCACATACATGTATAAGGATGCGCCAATTGGATTAGCGGTTTCAAGAGGCTGGCTGTGGGTAACAGCAGCGGCACCCCCCCGGGGGTTTTCTCGGAACTGCACATTCTAAAGGGCTTTAAGCGCTGTGTTTTGAAACTGCTCATTATAAAGGAGTTAGAGGCTGGTTTTGCGGAAGTGCAAATTATAAAGGGCTAAGTGGCTAGTGACCGGAAAGAAGCTGATTCCTTCCGACAAGGCCGGAACCTACGGTCGCTTCGTTCGGGATGACAACGGAATGGGAGTGGGTCTCGCGCAGAGACACTGAGCGCACAGAGGGAGGAGAATGCGAGCGAAGAGGGAGGTGACGGGGCAGTTGGCGAGCGAAACATGAGGAATGGTAGCAGGGGGATTAACGGGACGTCAATTCATTTGCGTGGAATGGTCGAATTTCGGGGTTGAATGGCCGTTTTGCAGGGGCGAACGGTGAGGGGAGTTAGAGGTGGGTGATGAGCGGTGGGTGGGCAGCGAAGAGTTGCCCACGCTTTGCAAAACCCCGCAAAGGATGGACCACCCCCGGAAAAAGGCAAAGTCAAAATCGTCTCGGCGCGTTAAGGCTCGCCCACCCGCCAGCTAGAGCATGCCGGAGATTTCTATCAAATGTGGGTAGACGCGGACTATTGCAGCTCGCTACGCGAATACGGTCCGCTGGGGGATGAGGCTTTCGTTGCCCGCGAGTGCGGCCAGCCCGACGATGAAATCTGCACCTGGCTGCTCGAAAAATTCAAGGCTTTGGCGGCGCTCTGAGGCAAGTCCCCACCCTTTGCAAAAACCGCAAAGGCGAAATTGTCCCACCTTTTCGACGAGTAGCTCCGGGACCTTCGATTGTGGCAGAGCGGTGGCATCGATGGCTTCAACGGCTTCCGCGAGCACCTTAAGAACGAGATCGTTTTCTCCGCGCGCGAGAGCGAAGGAGACAGCGCCGGATGACTCGGGGACGGTTGCAAACTGGAATGTGGAAACGAGTGGCGCTTAGGGCTGGACGGGCTGGAGGGAGACTGGGGGTTTTGGCGCAGACTTGGCGGGGTTTTTGGGGGCGGCGTGATTTTTGTTGGCGGCGGGAGCGGCTTGGCCGGGTTGCGGGGAAGATTGATCGATGGGCTGGAAGGGGGATTGATTGGTGGAGGCGATGCGCTTTAGGAGAAGGGTGGTGTCGCCATTGTCGAGGACTAGTTTTAGTTCGTCTTTGCTTAGCCATTGGGCTTCGGCGGGCATGACGTGTTGATCCTGGAAGCGGAAATGGAGGGACCAGGAGGCGGGGGCACGGGAGTCAATCGTGTAGGTGCCATGGGATTCGAGGCGGTTGAGGACGCCTTTCTGGAATTCTTTTTCGGTGAAGAAAATTCTTTGGGGGTTGAGATCGGGCGAGGATTTATCGGATTGGCCGTCTGGTTGAAGGATGGCCCAGGTGCCTTGCAGGCCGGCGGCGGGAATTTGCGAAGCGATTTCGGCGGCTACGCTGCGATCGAGCTGGTCTTTGCGGGACTGGTAGGCGGCGCGGCGGGCGGCGCCTGGGAGATCGCTGAAGATGGAGAGACGCAACGGGGCTGTCAAAGTGAGGCAATGGATGGCGCCTTGGGATTTGGCGGCTTCGGTGGCTTCGATGGTGTCGATTTCGGTTTTGGCGCCGAAGGCAGACTTGATTTCCGTCATGGCGGCGGTTTGGATGTCTCGCTCGTAGTCCTTGTAGGAAGGGACGAGAACCTGGCGGTAACCGTTGGCGGCTTCGCGAACTAGCGCGTTAAGGACCGTCGGATAATAGACGTGGCCGTTGGCCGGGATTCTTGGGAAGGGCGAAGGGACGGGGATGACTTCGTAGCCGAGGCGAGTGAGCTGATCGGCGTCGGATTCCATGGCGAGCGCGGCGTTCATGGCTAAGTCGCGTTCGCCGGCGCTCAGCTGGCTCCAATATTCGGCGGCGAAAGGTTTGGAAAGGTCGTAGGAGGCGAGGAGGATGCGTTTGCCGCCGACGGGAAGCGCGAACATGTCGATGTGCTCGGTGACGGGGCCGGGGAGAGGATCGAGGTAGGTGACAGTTTTGCAGGCGGCGAGTTTTTCGAGTTGCTCGTCGAGATTGACGTTTTGATCTTTGTTGCGAGTGAGGAGGACGCGGGTGGTGAGGC
>JBARCY010000258.1:0-6396 GCA_049794595.1 Candidatus Acidiferrum sp. | reverse complement strand
AAAAACCTTGCAACAAAAACAACGCCGAGAAGCAGAACGCAAGCAAGCGCCATGGAAAGCGGATCGTAGATCTTCACGCCGTACAGCATCCCGCTATGCTCGTGCGGCACGAGATACAGCGCGCTACCAAGGATGCGGCCCAGGGCAAGCGCGATGGCAACCCCGAAGACTATGCCGGCAATCCCCATCGCAGAAGAGCGGCCGATGGCGTGGCGCAATACACGGGCTGGAGTAGCGCCGAGAGCGATCCGGATTCCGAATTCCTGAGTGCGCTGCTGCACGAAGTACGCGACCATGCCGAAAATTCCGATGGAGACGAGAGCGAGCGCCACGGCAGCGAGACAACCGACAAGAATCAGGTCGAACTGCGAGCCGCGCAGGGAGTCGCCGATGAGTTGGTCGAAGGTTTTTATATCATAGAGCGGCTGGTCCTTATCGAGGGAGTAGGCCGCATCGCGAATTGCGCCGAGCAGCGCGCCGCGCGGAAGGTTCGAGGCAACGACGACGGAGCCCGCTGCGTCTGGATTCTGTGCGAACGCAACATACATCGTGTCGAAAGGAACTTCGTTGGGCCCAAATTCCTGCGCGTTCTCGACAATGCCGATGATTTGAACCGGCGCTCGGGTGGGCACATCGCGGCGCGGGTCGCCGATCACAAAATCGAGGACCTTTCCCAGCGGATCTTCTTTGCGGAAGAGAGTGCGAACCGCATTGCGATTCAATAGGGCGACGCGGGGCGACGTGGCCGTGTCGCCGGCCTCAATCTTGCGGCCGGCGAGCAGCCGGAGGTGGAGCACGTCAAAGAAATTGGGACCGACAGAATAGAGGATCACTCCAGTGCCGTACTTGTGGGGAAGCGGACGCCCGGCCACGGCAACGGAATCCTCGATATTTGACCCAGTCAATGGAATGCCGCTTCCAACTGCCACGTCTTGCACGCCGGGGAGTCCGCGGATTTGATCGCTCAAGTTGCGAAAGTAACGGAGTTGTTGGTCGGGTTGCGAATACTTTTCGCCGCGCAATGAAACGCGAAACGTCAGCGCCCCGGGGGCCTCGAATCCGCGAGGCGCCTGTTCTTCGCGGAGGAAGCTGGAGAGAAAAAGCCCCGCGCCAAAAAGGAGAACGAGTGCGAGACAAACTTCTACGGCCACGAGCACGCCGCGTGCGCGGTGTTGGTTCCGGCCGGCGGAAAGTCCACCGGCGCTCTTGCGTAGGGTTTCATTCACATCCACTCGCGAGGAGAAGAGCGCGGGAAGCGCCCCCATCAGCAAGGAAGAAAAAATCGAAGCACCTAATACAAAGAACAGCACGCGCGAATCGAGATGGATGGCGGTATGGCGCGGAAGAGTCTCCTCATTCCAAAACGCAGAGAATACACCGGAGCTCCAGACTCCGAGCAGCGCGCCTGCCGCTCCGCCAGCGATGGAGAGTAGAAGACTTTCCGCAAGCGATTGGCGAATGAGCGCCGCGCGGCTCGCGCCTAAAGTGGCGCGAAGAGCGAATTCGCGCTGGCGCGCCAAGCCGCGAGCGAGAAGCAGCCCGGCGTTGTTGACACAGGCGATCAGCAGAACCAGCAGGATTGCGCCCGCAAAGAAATAGAGCGGACGAGCCGCGTAGCCCGTCCAGGCCTCGCGAAGATTCGTGACGCCCGCGGCGTCTTCCTGCTTCGCGCCTTCGGATTGCAGTTGGCGCTGCAAGATGGCGTCGAGCTCGGCGCGGGCGCTTTCGAAAGTGGCCCCGGGGCTCAACCTGCCAATCGCGTAAATGCCACGACCGAGTTTTGCCGAGGGATCGAGCGCCAGAGGAACATAAATCGCAGGTTCCGGGAGATATTCGAACCGCAGCTTCGGCGAGGCGATGCCGACGACAATGTAGGCATCGCCATCGAGTGTGATGGGCTTCCCGATGATGTCCGCAGCCGAAGAGAAACGAGTCTGCCAAAGCTCGTGGCTGAGAATAGCCACGCGATCGCGCCCTACGGTTTCTTCTTCGGGCAAGAAAATGCGCCCACGTTCGAGCGGGACATCGAGCGTTTCGAAAGTCGAGGAAGTGAGCGGCATGACTGCCACGCGCTCGGAAATGCCTCCTGCTGCAAGATTGCGCGCGCCGGGGTAGTTGTACGCCCCAAGTCGCGAGAAGACGCGGCTTTGCCCGGCCCAGGCGAGGTACTTGGAAGGTGTTAAAACGTCCCACTGGCGAGGATTATCGCGCAGGACCACGTGCACATCGGCGAGTCGCTCGGAATCAGGGAAGGGAAGCGGGCGCCAGAGCTGCGATTCGAGGACGCTGAAAATCGCGGTGTTCGCGCCGATCCCGAGCGCGAGCGTGAAAACCACTATGCAAGTGAAACCGATATTTTTTCGAAGCACTCGGGCCGCGTAGCGCAAGTCTCGCAGCGATGTTTCGAGCAAGGGAAGTCCACGACGCTCGCGATAATTCTCCTTCGTTTGCTCGACGCCACCAAGTTTCAGGAGCGCCTCGCGCCGCGCTTGTTCCGGCGACATTCCCGCGCGCAAGTTGTCCTCGATATGCATTTGGAGATGGCTTTCCATCTCTGCGGAAAGTTCGCGCTCCCGCCGCCCTTTGCCAAAGAGCCCACCGAGTCGCGAGAACCATGCTTGCAGTTGCCTCATCTGAGTCCTCCGCACTCGCAATGCCGCCTAGGACCGTTCCTCGCCTGGCGCCAGGAACCGCGCCACGATCGCGGTCGTCTGTTCCCACTCCCGCTCTTCTTTGTTCAACTGTTTCCGCCCCGCGCGCGTGAGCTTGTAATATTTCGCTTTCCGATTGTTGTCCGAGAAGCCCCATTCCGAGCTGATGTAACCCTCCTGCTCGAGTTTCAACAGCGCCGGATAAAGCGTGCCGTAATTCACAATCAAACGATCGCCGCTCGTCTGTTCAATGCGCCGCGCAATCCCATAGCCGTGCAGCGCGCCCATCGCTTGCAGCGTCTTCAACACCATCAGCGCCAGCGTCCCTTGCCAAACATCCTTCTTCTCGCCCGTCTTTTCGTCCATCGTTCTCCTCTGGCCCTTGTCTATTCCTATGGGAAACCCATACCAAACATGCCACAAGCCCTATGGGAAGACAATAGAAGAGACGAACAAAACCGAAAATTGTTTCATCGCACCGGCGGATTTTTCCCGCCTCGCCTTGACTCCGCCGCAACTTCTGATTAGCCTCATGCGTCTACAAAACAGACGGTCTGGGGAAGTGGTTCTCAACAATTCCCAAAAAGGAGCTCCCATGCGTTCTGTCCTCGAGCGCCGGTGCCTCTCGGCATTCGCGTTTGCCGTAACTCTCCTCACTCTTCTCGCCTTGGCTCCGCAACTGTTTGCCCAGGGCGGCGAGCCGGAATACTTTGCAATTCGTGGAGCAAAAATCGTCCCGGTATCAGGGCCCCCGGTGGAAGGCGTAACAATAGTCATGGCGCACGGCATCATCACCGCCATCGGCAAGGATGTGCCCATCCCTCCAGACGCCTGGGTGATTGAAGGCAAAGGCCTCACGGTCTATCCCGGCCTTTTCGATTCCTTCACCGATGTCGGCATTGCGCCTGCTCCTGCGGGACCCGGTGGGGGTGGCGAAGGCGGACCGCGCCGTGGCCAAGAAGTTACTTCTCGCGGCCCAGAGGATCGTCCGGCAACGACGCCCTGGCGTAGCAGCGCCGACGAAGCCAGCCTCAGCGACAAGCGCATTGAATCATGGCGCGATGCTGGATTTACGACCGTCGTCTCCGCTCCCAAGGGCGGCATGTTTCCCGGCCAAGCTTCCATTCTCGATCTGGCCGGGGGCCGCGCCAGCGACATGGTGGTGAAGACTCCTGTGGCAATTCCCGTTTCGCTGGTTCCCGGCGGCGGCTTTGGAAATTTTCCCGGCTCGCTAATGGGCGCGCTTGCTTATGTGCATCAAGTCTGGATTGACACGGATTGGAGCGTGCACGCGCTCGCGGCCTACGAAAAGAATCCTCGCGGCCAGGCCCGGCCCCCTTACGACCGGACGGAGGCCGTTCTCGCCGCCGCGATGACGGATCACGCGCTCGTGCTCATTCCTGCGAACAACACCGTCCAGCTCCGCCGCGCCTTGCAACTCGCCGACCTGTGGCACATGGATAGCTGGGATATGGATTTTGCGATTTATGGCGCGCAAATGGCTTACGAAATGCCCGGTGAAATCGCTGCGAAGAAAATTCCTGTTCTCGTTAATCTCAAATGGCCCGAAGCGGAAAAAGACGCGGATCCCGATGAGCAACCCTCGCTCCGCACGCTACAGTTCCGCGATAATGCCCCCTCGACACCCGCCGCGCTTGCCAAAGCAGGCGTGCCGTTCGCGTTTTATTCCGGCGGTGTCACCTCGTCGAAAGACATTCTCAAAGCAGTCAAGAAATCCATTGATGCAGGTCTCGCGCCCGATGCCGCCTTGCGCGCGCTCACGCTGACACCCGCCGAAATCTATGGAGTCTCTGATCGGCTGGGCTCCATTGAGACCGGCAAAATCGCCAATCTGGTCGTGACCGACGGCGATCTTTTCAACGAAAAAACAAAGATCAAGCTGGTTTTTGTGGACGGAGAACGATTCGAGATCCACGAACCGGAAAAGCCCAAAGATCCGCCGAAAGGGAACTTGACCGGCAAATGGAAACTTGCTTACACCACACCCGACGGTCCTGAAGAATCCACGCTCGATGTGGACATGGCCACCGATGGTTCGCTCTCCGGTACGACCACCAGCACGCGCGGCACCACCAACATCATCAGCGGCTACCTCAGCGCTGACAAATTCAGCTTCACCATCAACATTCCCATCGAAGGAAATCCAACTGACGTCGTCTTCTCCGGCACGTTTGACGGCGCCTCGCTGAAAGGCACCATCGACGTTATGGGCTATTCCATCGATTTCACCGGCACCAATCCCGGCGAGCACGCCGTGGCGGCAACGCATTCCGCATTTCACAGTCAAACGAATAATGTTTCATCCGTTTCCGGAGGTGCGCTGTGAGGTCTCTATCCGTGCTGGTTAGCAAGCTTCTATGCGCCGTGATGCTCACCTTACTCTGTTTCTTCGGGCTTTCCCTTCTTGCGCACGCCGCCAATCCCCCCGACGCCCCGTCCGTGATCCTTATTCAAGACGCCACCATTCTCACCGTTTCTCACGGCACCATCGAGCACGGCTCCATCCTTATTAAGGATGGCAAAATCGCCGAAGTGGGGAAGTCCATCAAGGCCCCTAAGGATGCGCAGGTGTTCGACGCCGCCGGCCAGTATGTCATCCCCGGGATCATCGATTGCCACTCGCACATCGCCATCGACGGCAGCGTGAATGAAGGCAGCATCTCCGTCTCCTCAATGGCCAATACGGCGGATGTCCTCAACCCAGATGACATCGACATCTACCGCGATCTCGCCGGAGGCGTTACGGTGGCGAACATCTTGCACGGCTCCGCCAACCCTATCGGAGGACAGACCATCGTCATCAAGCTCCGCTGGGGCCAGCCCGCCTCGAAACTTCCCTTTGAAGGCGCGGTCCCCGGAATCAAGTTCGCTCTGGGCGAAAATCCCAAGCGCTCCAATTTCAGCCTGCCAGGACAGCCCAAGCGTTATCCCGCCACGCGCATGGGCGTCGAAGAGACCATTCGCACCGCATTTGCCGAAGCGCGCGACTACAAAAAATCATGGGACGATTACGACAAAAAGGTCGCCACCGGCGATAAGGATGCCGTCGCCCCCCGTCGCAATCTTCAGCTCGATCCGCTTGTCGAGGTGCTCGAGGGCAAGCGTTACGTGCATGCGCATTGCTATCGAGAGGACGAAATTCTGATGTTGCTTCGCGTGGCAAAGGAGTTTGGTTTCCAGGTTCGCACCCTTCAGCATGTGCTGGAGGGCTACAAAGTGGCCGACGAAATAGCGGCCTCTGGAACTGGAGGTTCCACGTTCTCTGATTGGTGGGCCTATAAGGTGGAAGCCTACGATGCCATTCCGTACAACGCGGCGCTGATGACGCGGCGCGGCGTGCTCGTCTCGATCAATTCCGACGACGCGGAAGAAGCCACGCACCTCAATCAGGAAGCGGCGAAGACTATGAAGTACGGCGGCCTCACGCACGAGGAAGCCCTCAAGCTGGTCACGCTGAATCCCGCCATTCAGCTCGGCATCGACAAGCGCGTCGGAACGATCGACGTCGGCAAGGACGCGGACCTCGTCATTTACAACCACGATCCGCTCAGCGCCTACGCCGTCGTCCAAAAAACGCTCATCGATGGCCGCGTATACTTCGACCGCCAGCGCGATATTGCCGATCGCCCCGCGCTCGAAAAAGAAAAGAAAGAGCTGATGGAAAAGGAAAAGAAGGCTGACGAGAAAAAAGCCGGTGAAAAGAAACCAGGCGAAGGAAAACCCG
>JBARCY010000257.1:0-6354 GCA_049794595.1 Candidatus Acidiferrum sp. | reverse complement strand
TGCGGGCGCTCCCACCGTGGAGAGCTTTACCGTGGCTCCAACCGTGCCCAGGCTCCCATTGGCGTCGAAGGGAGCCCACTCGCGCAGATGCGCTGGGTCAGTAAGCGCCTGCCAGACTTTTTCCGGCGAGTGACGCAGCTCTCTGACGAGAATGAGCGTCCACTTTTCTCCGTCCTTTTGAATCTGCGCCCCGTAGGCCGGACCCGGTGTGTACTGCTCGAGATTGGTCATTTTCTTCTCCCCGTCTTCCTTTTCGTTAGCGTCCTCAGCTCGCGGCCCTGCGCACGATGGCGGAGAGCTTGGCCTCGGTCGCGTCGTCCATCGCGGAGAAGAACCACGCGGATTCACGGAGTTGGTGCTGCGCGCCCTCCTCGAGGTCGTGGTTCGCCTTGTCGCTAAGGCCAAACGTCATATATTTGTCTGCGCGGAAGAAGCAGATAACCTTGCCATCCTTCGCGTACGCCGGCATGCCATACCACAAGGTCGGCTGGAGCCCCGGCGCGCTGCGCAAGATGAGCGTGTGGAGGCGCTCGCCCATCGCGCGAAAGGGTGCCGGCATCGTGGCGATCTTCGCGAGCACCGCCGCGCCGACGCCGGCGTTCTTCTCAGCCCCGTTCACGGTCTTCGTGGCTTTCTTGTCCATTTTCTTCTTGGCCATGGCGTCGGCCTACCAGTGCTTCAGCTGAGTGAGCTGAATGAGGTTGCCGCAGGTATCCTTCAGCATCGCAATGGTCGAGCCGGTCACGTCGGTGGGCGGCATCGTGAATTCGGCGCCGCGCGCCTTGATCCGCTCGTAGTCGCCCTTGACGTCGTCGGTGAAGAAATTGGCGGCGGGCTGGCTCTGCTGAAAGATCGCCTGCTGGTATGTCTTGGCAGCGGGGTTGTCGTTCGGCGCCAATTGCAACTCCGTGCCCTCCGGCTCCTCGGGCGAGGCCACCGTCAGCCAGCGATATGGGCCCTGGCTGAAATCGGTCTTCTTGGCAAAACCCAGCACCTCCGTATAGAAGCGCAGGGCCTTATTCTGGTCGTCCACGTATATGCTCATCACTTTGATTTTCATTCCTTTTCTCCTTTGTCACGACCACGGTTTGAGCCGCGTCGTTTTCTACTTGTCTTCCTTTTCGTTGGTGTTGCCTTCGTTGGTGTTGAAGGCTCCATCCGGTCGAGGTGCCGCTCGAGAGCATCCACGTGATCGGACCAGAACCGGCGGAACTGATCCAGCCACGCTTCCACTTCTTGAAATGGCTTAGGTTTGAGCTGGTAAAGACGGCGTTGTGCGTCCACGGTGGACTCCACGAAACCGGCCTCGCGCAGCACTCGCAGGTGCTTTGATACGGTCGGCTGCGTCATACCCAGCTGACGCTCGATCTCTCCCACCGATTGTTGTGACGAGACCAGCAGGCTCAATATGGCGCGGCGGTTCGGTTCCGCAATGATTTCAAACGATTCCATGTCCTTAATATACTCCACAGAGCATATACGTGTCAAGGTATATTTTAAAAAAAAGAGGGCGACGGTTTGCGCCGGCGTGCGGGGTTGCACCGAAGTGACGCAGCCAGTCCACCATCGGCGCCCGCGCATCGGGCTGCGCGCGATAGTGAGTTTCGCGTCCCTCGCGGCGATGTCGTACCAGCTTTGCGCGCTTCAGCACCGTCAGGTGCTTGGAGACCGCAGGCTGGGACACGCCCGCAAAGCGAGTCAATGCGTGGACGGTCTGTTTGCCCCGCCGGGTCAACTCCTCGAAAATGGCCCTGCGAATCGGATCGGCGAGAGCCCGGAACACGTGATTGGCATTGGCGGCTTCACACGCAAAGCCATAACCATACGGTGATGATTTATCAAGAGAGACGTAACAGTATTTCGAATTGCGGCCTTGCGCGATATCAACTCATTCGATTGCGCAGCAGGCAGAGACACGATGGACAGATTCGTGACGAGCTTCGCTTAACCCAGCCTGAAATTCTCCGCTTCTCGAGGAGCGCACAATCGCCGAGTCACTCATCGAGTTTGGATCAGGGCGAAAAGTTGGCATCTCGTCAGGAAATCGAGCACTGTCGAGACGCGCGTTTTTCGGTACGGACTCGCTATCGGAGCAGGATAACTTCCGAATTGCCCGTGATTCGAGCGCCGTCGCCATTGGGGGACAGAGCGGATCACTTCACATCCTTGGTCAGCCGAAGGGCCAGAAGATTCGGGCCATCCCGGCAGTTCCCCCCACCCAATTTCTGGAATGCGGCATTTCAGGACACTGCTAGTAGCAGAGGCCGCGCCCTCTTTTACTCGTCTCGTAGGGCGGCCATGAACTTGACACGTATCGCCCGACGACCGGGAGTGTAGCTTGCGAGCCATGCCACATTACAAAGGAGCAGCGTATGCAATGAAGTCGCATCCAAGGAGATCATCGCTCGCTCTGCCTATCCATTTGTAACTCATTTATGTTCAATAGTTTGTAGGCGTTACCGATGGGCGGCCAAGGACCCTGCTCCGCACTTGGGGACCGGTGCCGAATGTTACCCGGCCTTTCCCTGCCAACCTAATCCAAGGATTTGTCAATTCGGTCTGAGCTGTGCCGATCTGGAAATAATGAGAAGGGCACAGATACCCTGATATCGGTTTGACCAAGGAAATAGGAAAGGCAATGCTAAGGAAGCTTAAGCAGAGACTGTTAGCCAATTCATGTGGTACTTAACGAGAAACTCGCTCACCCATGCGCTGGCCCGTGAACACGGGCCGATCGGGTACCCCCGTTCCAAACACGAAAACGCTGTTTCAGTCCCCCAAGCTCCAATCTTCGCGCGCCATCGTGGCTGGCTCCTTTTCGCTACTGCCTTGCTCTCGCAGGTGCTTTCCACCGGGCAAGTCTTCGCACAATCGGCGGACACGCCGCCACCCGACACGCAATCGTCCTACGATCAGACCGCGGATCCCGAAGCCATCAAACCGATACCCGTCCTGCAGATATCGGCGGCCTGGCAAACCGTTGACGATGCCGGAGAAATGAACATCCATCCGCTCATCACTCCGGTGCTGCTTGTGCCGTTTGGCGAGCGCTGGCTGTTTGAGGCGCGCGGGACGTTTGAATCCGATCTTGCCCAAGAGCCCGGCGTGAGCGGGCTTCATGGAGTGGTTCAAAAAGAAGAGGAATACGCCCAGCTTGACTTCATCGCGAATCCATACATGACCGTGACGGTAGGAAGATTCCTGACGCCGTTCGGGATTTTCAACGAACGGCTGTATCCGGTTTGGATTCGCAATCTGGCGAGCGACCCGCTCATTCTCCCGATCGGCATTGGCCCAAGCAACGCCAGCACGGGCGCCATGGTCCGGGGTGGGTTCAAAGCCAACGAGCATTTCAACATCAACTACGCGGTCTACTATTCCGCGCTCTCGACGCTCTCTCCTGTGGACTCGAGCCGCTTCGCCGGGGGACGCGCAGGCATTTTCATCCCCAAGGCTCGCCTGGAAATTGGGGGCTCTTACCAGCATCTCTTGCAGGACGACCATTCCAATCTTTTCGGATTTCACATGGCTTGGCAGCCGCTCAAGGTGCCTTTAGATCTCCGCGCGGAAACCGCGCGCTCCAGTGTCGGCAGCGGCTATTGGGTGGAATCCGACTATCGGCTGACCCAAGTACCGTTCGCGCAGAACCAGTTGCGCCACGCGCAGATTGTCGCGCGCATGCAACAATTCTTTACCGGGCCGGTTCCGGCCAATTCCGTACTGCCCGCCAACACCAACATGTTCGAGTTCGGTGTGAACTACTACTTCATGGATGGCCTGCGCGCCATGAGCAGTTACGGCAGGCAATTCACCCCGCAAGGAAACGGAAATGTCTGGACGCTGGCGCTGACCTACCGCTTGGTAACGCCACTCGGCCGCGGGGAGGTTCAATGACAAATCGAAAAGCTGTATTCGCTGCCACATTAGCCTTGCTCGCCAGTTCCTTAGTCACCGCCATTGCGCAAGATCAGAAAAATCCGCCGCCCGCACCGAATCCCGCCAGTTCCCAGAACGCCCAGCAAATGGCAACTCTTGCGGCAACTAGTCAGCCTCGAGCCGATTCAACCGATAAGTCCGCTTCGCCACACAAGGACTCCGCAGGTTCGGGCATCCGCGACAACAATGCCTTGCGGTTGGAAGGCGAGAAGAGATTCCGCGCGAATTGTGGCCGCTGCCACGTAGCGCCGCCAAAGTTCCCACCGCGGGCGATGGCCACGATTCTGCGCCACATGAGGGTCCGCGCGCTCATCACGGACGAAGACAGGCGCCTGATCCTGCGCTATATGACGGAGTGACTATGCGGAGACTGTCCACACCACGAGCGAGAATGCCCTGGCGATTCCTCGCGTTCGCAATCGTCCTCTGTTCCAGCCAGGAACTAGCACTCCTCGGCCAAACTCCGCCGCGGGTGATCGAGATATTGGCCGATCATGACAGCCGGTACAAAATCCAAGGCCAGAAGCAGCCCACGATCACAGCCAAGCCGGGCGAGGAACTCACCTTGCGTATTACTGCAATCAAGGCCAAGAACCAGAATCGCGATGGTTCGGTGCATGGACTTGCGTTGTTGCGAGCCTCGGACCGGAAACTGGTTCCCGGCTGGGACCTCCTGCTCAAACCCGGTACGCAAGAATTCCATCTGACCGCGCCAAGCGAGGTCGGCGAATACATCGTCATTTGCACAGTGATTTGCAGCCAGGGCCACGAGGAGATGACCATGAAGTTCGTCGTCGAGCCGTAGGTCTCATCGCAAAATCCCTTGGACGACACGCAGACGATTGAGAGCACGAGATGACCAAAGCACGAATATTTCTTATCTCAGCAGCCTTGCTGGCAGCCCTGATTTTCATGGGACCGGCTGGTTCGGACGCAGCCGAAACAACCTTTGCGGGTGAGATCGCCGATTCGCAATGCGCCATGGGCGTCCATTCTTTGAACCGGTCCCACAAGGAAATGATCGAAATGGGACATGCGGGCAGCACGGCAGAAGACTGCACCCTCTATTGCGTCCACAACCGCGGCGGCCGATATGTGCTCTTGACCAAACATGACGTCTTCAAGCTAGACAACCAAGAGATGGCCGAAAAGTACGCGGGACAAAAGGTCAAGCTCACCGGCACGCTGGATTCCAAGACCAACATCATTCAAGTCAAAACCATGGACCCTATTCCAGCCAAGTGAGCGAGAGTCCTACCGGTCCTCAAGCTCTCACGCGACAAAAACTGTGGTACAAACGCAGATCCAAGCCACAAGAGCCCAAGTCCTTCCATGAGAAGGCCGGTTAGTGTCACGGGGGCTTTTCTTTTTTCTTCCCTGCTGGAGGTTTTTCTTGCCTTTGAGCCAAGCCGTCACTGTCGCCACCCTTCCATCCGCACTCTTTTTGAGCGATTTTCGCCCGGTGCAGGTGCGGCGTCTTCATTTCATCAGCGCGTTGGCGAAATGAAGACAGAAGCTTCCTAGAAACCAGTTCCAATGGATGGCGCGTTGGCCACTCCGCTCCGGCGGGTGGCACGGAGAAGACGGAGCTACCAAAATCCGTGCAGTTGGTTTTGATCTTGGGGTGCCGCATCGCTTCGATCTTAAGAGTGCGGGTTTTAGCGTTCGCTCATTTCCGGTCACCTCCGGCGCCTTCTCCGCGAACATTCGAACCTTCAGACCTGCAACCCTCCCACAAAACGTCTCACCAGACTCCCGAATTCCCGCCAACTGCTTCCATCCATTCCACTTCCCGCGTCTCCATTCGAATTATATATATTAAGTACTATACATTTACAGTAATCAAATTCCATGCTACCATTCCCTGCGGTTGTAACGCCAAACCCGTCCGCATCCCCTCACTCCTCTTTCCTTCGCCTTCATTCCGTGCCCGGCGTTTGCCCCGGCCGTTTCGGGGCGATCTCCATGCTAAGAAAGATTCCCACTAAGTTCGTAACTACCCCGCTCGGGGCACCTCAGCGTCATCTTTTTCTTCTGGCGCGTTCTTCGAGGATCACGGTACACGGAACACGGGCCACGTTTCCCCTACCTAGTAACCACTCCCTACTACCCACTATCTCCTTTACAATCCGCACTTACAAAACACAGGACTTAAAACCCTTTAGAATGAATACTTCCGAAAAAACCGGGGAAGGGGAGGGGAACATGCTTCGTTGGCCAACGGATCTCTCTTCCTTCGACTCTAAACTTTCGACTCTCAACTGGGGGACGGATCCTTCATTTACCACTACGCTGGCCGTTCAGAATTAGTGCGGAGCCGAATTGGATGTAGCAGCCGCGTCCACGCCGAAATCCCACACGTACAGGTTCAGTCCATCCTGCAGGATTTCAGCAATGGCATATTCGCCGGGCGGCAGC
>JBARCY010000256.1:0-13991 GCA_049794595.1 Candidatus Acidiferrum sp. | reverse complement strand
CCGCATAAGCCAGTTTCTGCGCCTCAATCTCGGCATGCAGCGCGTTCGTGGATCCAAATCCGTAGTCCTTTTGCCCCAGCGGAAATGTCTCCATGATATTCAGCATCTCGAGCGCGCCCATTCCCTGTCCGTTCGGCGGCATCTCATAAACCGTCCAATCGCGATAGGTCGTGGAAATCGGCTCTGCCCATTCCGCCGAAAACCCCGCCAAATCCGCCGCCGTCATCGTCCCGTTGTGCCGTTTCATTGCGTCCAAAACCTTCTTGGAAATCTCTCCTTTATAGAACGCGTCCCTGCCATGCTCGGCGATCTGTTCCAAAGACGCCGCCAGTTCTGGATTCTTGAAAACGTCTCCTACCTTCGGCGCATGATCCCCCGGCAAATAAAGGCTCGTCGCCGCATCATCCCGGCGCAAAAGATCCACTTCCTCCGCCCAATACGCTGCATCCCACTCCGGCACGGGAAAACCGTCCTGCGCCGTTCGAATCGCCGCCGCCAAATCCTCCTTCAACTTCTTTCTTCCAAACTTGTCCGCCAATTTCTGCCATCCATCCACCGCGCCCGGCACGGTGATGGAATTCACGCCCTCTTGCGGCATCTCTCGCAGCCCCAGCTTGTGCAGATATTCGATCGTCAATCCTGCCGGCGCCCATCCGCTCGCGTTCATCCCGTAAAGCTTGTTCGCCTTAGCGTCATACACAATCGCAAACAAATCTCCACCGATCCCGTTCATCATCGGCTCGACCACGCCCATCATTGCGTTCGTGGCGATCGCCGCATCCACCGCGTTCCCGCCCCGCTCCAAAATCCGAGCGCCCGCCTGCGAAGCCAAAGGCGACTCCGAAGCCACAATCCCGCCCTTCGAAATCACCATGGACCGCGTCTGGCTCCGGTCCTGCCCGAATGCACCTACGCTCATCAGCAATAAACCTCCCGTCAAAACGAAGAGTCCAATTCCGCGCAATCGCCCGAAGGTTCGCATGATCCCTCTCAACTCCTTTGCCAACATCCGCCAACAATGCCCCGCATCTTACATCTCCAGCCGAATCAAAGTCTTCTCCTACTCTCGGGAATTGGCATCGGGTGATTTCCTCCGCACCACCGCCGTGCAGGAACGCCTGCCCTTTCACTCGTCAAATGAATGAAATTGGAATGGCCCGACCGGACATTCTGGGGAATATCCCGCAGGGTGTCGGTTTGGAACCCGCTCCGCAGATGAACAGGGCTGCTCCCCGGTCGCCCAATTATCCTAAGATTATGGATACGTCTGTAGCTGATCCCCCGGTTCGCGCCAATTCTGCGCAGGAGCCCCCTTCCCTTCGCGCTCCCGAAAGCAGCGAGCCGCCGGAAGTCCCACGCTTGCTCCGCTCTTTCCGCTACCTTCTCACCTCAGCGTTTCTCGGCAGCCTCATCCTTCCCGGGCTTTCCTACATATCAAGTCCATTCGGTCGTGGGAACGCACCTTCGCTTCGCGATCTGTTGTTAGGAGCAGGTGTTTACGTCGTCGCCCTCTTCGTACTCCTCAGCAGTTTTTATGCTCTATTACGTAAGCTTGGACCGCTCCTCCAGAAGCATTCCGCTGAACAAGCTGCCTTTCTGGAGATTCTTTCCGACCGCTTCCTCCCCCTCGCGATCGTCGGCTCGGCCGGCCTCAGCTTGTTTTTGGAGCTGGCGGTCATTCGCTGGCAGGGCACTATTTTTGAATTTTTTGCGTATTACAAGAACTACGGCCTTCTAGCCTGCTTCGCGGGCCTCGGCCTGGGCTATGCGCTCTCCCGCAGCAAAGAAGGAATTCCGCTGAGTTTGACGCTTCCCCTCCTCGCCTGGCAATTCGTCTTACTCATTGCCCTGCGCTTCGCCTTGCCCAGCCGCCCCTTTGACAGTTTGGATTCCATCCCTTTTCGTGAGCAGCTCTCGATGGGCCTTCGACCCAGCACTCCCGAGCAGCTTCGCGTCATTTACCTGCTGCTCGCCGTCGTCTTCCTCCTGACCGCTCTCGCCTTTGTCCCCGTCGGCCAGCTCTGCGGAAAATTGATGGAACGCCGCTCCCAGCTTTCCGCTTACGGCTTAAATCTCTTTGGCAGCCTGCTCGGCGTCGTGCTGATGTTCATAGTTAGCTTTCTCTGGACGCCGCCCGTGGTTTGGTTCGGCCTCTGCTTCCTGGCCCTCACATTCTTTCTCGTGCGAACTCCGAAAAACCTGCTTTTCTCCATTTGCGCTGCCATGGCGGCCCTGTTAACTCTCGCGTGGCCCGTAAATCCTCTAGCCAACAAAATCTATTCTCCTTACCAGCTGCTCGAAGTCTCCTACGGCAAAGAAGGCCTGATGATGATCCGCGCCGCCGGCCACTACTACCAGCGCGTCCACGACCTGTCCGGCCAGGCGGTGGCCAAAGATCCGGAGCTCCGCATCATCCGCAACTATTACGATCTCCCGTTCCGTATTCACCCTCAACTGGACGACGTGGCCGTCATCGGCGCTGGCAGCGGCAATGATGTGGCCGCTGCATTGCGCTCAGGCGCCAAGCACGTGGATGCCATCGAGATCGATCCAGCGATCCTTCTCACCGGCAAAGCCAATCATCCCGAGCGACCCTACGACGATCCGCGCGTCAATGCGGTCCTGAACGACGCGCGCTCTTTCATGCGCACAACCCCTGCTCATTACGACCTCATCGTCTACGGCCTGCTCGATTCTCATACCTTACTCAGCCAGGCTTCCAGCGTCCGCTTGGATTCCTTCGTCTACACCATGGAAGGGCTGCGCGAAGCGCGCGCGCGGCTTAAGCCAAACGGAGTCCTCTCGCTGTCCTTCAGCGTCCTTAATGACGAGCTAGGAACCAAAATCTTCCAGATGATGCGCGCAGCCTTTGACGACAAAGATCCCGTCTGCATTTTCGCCCTGTACGACGGCTCGGTAATCTTCGCTCAATCCAAAAACGGCGATCTGTCCATCCCGCCGCCGCTGCTCAAGGAAACTCGCTTCGTAGATCGCACTGCTTACTATCGCAACTCAGGCATCAAAGTGGATCTGTCCACCGACGACTGGCCTTTTCTCTACATGCCGCGCCGCGTTTATCCCGTCTCTTATCTCGTTGTTCTCGGCCTGATCCTGCTGCTCTCTTTCGTCATGTACGCCAGCTTTTTCAGTGAACGCCCGGACGTCTCCTATCTTCCCTTTTTTTTCCTGGGCGCCGGCTTCATGCTCGTCGAGACGAAAGCCATCACGGAAATGGGCCTGACCTTCGGCAACACCTGGCAAGTCATCGCGTTCGCGATCGCCAGCATTCTGGTAATGGCATTTCTCGCGAACGCGCTCGTCGAGCGAGTCCGCGTGAGCACCCCTCTTCTCGCGTATTTGTTTCTCTTCGCAACTCTAGCTTTCGGCTGGTGGATCGCCAAAGGTGGCGGGCTGCCTTCCACCACCGCGGGCAGAATAGGAACGGCGGTGATTCTCAGCTGTCCACTATTTTTCTCCGGCATTGTCTTCTCGGCGCTTCTCTCCGCCCGCTCACACATCTCCAGCGCCATGTCCATGAACCTGATGGGCGCCATGCTCGGCGGAATTCTCGAATACAACTCCATGTATTTCGGCTTCCGCTTTCTCTACTTGCTGGCCGCTGCCCTCTACGCCGCCGCTCTCCTGTCCGGCTTCGCCTTCCGCGGCAAAATCCCCGCTCCCGCAACCCAGCCCTAATCATCCTCGATTAGATGTTCTCGCACAGATGTCCCACTCTCGTCTTTTGAGCGTAGGTTCTCGAGGTCCTCACAAGAAAACACCATGCTCGATGCTGGCCTCTTATATGGTATAATTCAGGATTATGAGCGCAGCACGTAAGATCACTGTCGAAATCCCTGAGGAACTCCTCGAAAAAGCCCAAACAGCCAGCGGCACCGGCATCACGCAAACGGTCCGAACGGGCCTTCAGCTCGTCGCCGCATCGCGCGCCTACGATCGCCTTCTGCGGCTCCAAGGCAAAGTCCGCTTCTCGCGTACCTGGCAAGAGCTCAAAGACGATCGATGATCACCGCCGACACCAGCACGTGGGTTGCGTTTCTCAGTGGCGCTCCAGGTAATGACGCTCAGCTGCTTAAGAACGCGCTCCAAGGCCACCATCTCTCCATGGTCCCCGTCGTTCTCACAGAACTGCTCAGCGACCCAAAACTTCCGCCAGCCGCTGCCGCCAGTCTCACCGATCTGCCGTTAATTGAAATCGAGTCCGGTTTTTGCCAACGCGCCGGCGCGTTACGCGCAAGAGTTCTTGCAAATCGTCGCAAAGTCCGCCTCGGTGACGCCCTCATCGCACAAACCTGTATCGATGCTGGCGTCTCTCTCATCACCCGCGACCGCGACTTTCGCGCCTTCGCCCAAGCCGCGGACCTCCATCTCCTATTCGGTCCCTGAGCGCCGAGCATCCAGGTCCGATCGGCCGAAGCATCCGACGCTGCTTTCTAGGCAACCACTGTTTGTTCAAGCGTGTGCCGTTCTACTTGTCGATAATATCCTTGACGGAATATAGCGTTCGTATGCTAGGGTCCGAAGTGAGGGGCAAGGCCCAACTTATTCGACATTCCCACGTATGGCCAAAAAGAGTCCGAATAATGCAACACCGCAAATTGATTGCCTGTGCCGCGTTGTTAGCCCTGTCTTGCAGCACTTCTTCGCGGGGGCAGACTCCCACCGATATCACTACCGCTCCAAGTAGATCTGCCCGAGCGCAGGTCCAGAACGTGCCGGTGGCGCTGACTTGGAATTATTATCCACAGCCAAAGACACTGGTCCTTCATCTCACCAACAATTCAGGCAAGGACATCACCGCATTCAGCATCGCGGGCAAAAAAACATACACAGATGGGCGGAGCAACGACTTGCATCAGGTGTACAACATATTGAGCCGCCTTGTCGAGATTCAAACGGCAAAGGACCAAAACCTCGCGGCGCGTAGAGATCGGAAAAGCGGTAACGGCATCTTCCTCGCTGGCACAACGCGCGATGAAGTCCTTCCCGAGCCCAGAGACACTAACGACATCTCCAACGTGGAGGCTGTCGTAGACGTTGTTTTTTATAGCGATGGCACATTTGACGAACAGAATACAGACACTTTCAAGGTGATGTTGGCCGGCCGGCAGAGACAACTACTGATAGATAAGGAAGTCATTCAAGCCATCGACCACGCACTGGCAAATCAAGCGGACGACCATCCAGGCGCGGCGGCATTGACGGAACTGACCAAAAACGCGGTCGAACAGACGGTCAAATACTCACGCTATCAAGAAGGCGCGCAGTACGATCCCGAGAAGGGGCAGCAGTACCTGCTACAAATGGCTATCGGGAACCTACAATACAACTTGCAACGGGAGCAAAAGGCCACCACCGAACGCGACCGGCTCACGGACTACCGCGGATACCAAAGCGAAGTGGTCGAAGTGCTTACGCCGCAGTGCCATCTGGAAATTTCACCATCGCAGTACGGGAAATAACGGCCGCTCATCGTTTCTTCACGCTGCAGCGGGCCGGTGGGCCACGCTCCTGCATTGGGTGGCGCACCTTTGGGGTTCGCTTTTCAAAGAGCGCGGCTTCTGACTTTGGTCTTTGCTCGTTCGTTACGCGTGCTCAGCGCGTGCCGCGGAGACGCCCTTTCGCCACCTGAATCAAACCGCGCACGTGGCTGAGCTTGACCAAACACCGTCGGCGTCTGCTGTCAGGTCCCGGACGCTGCCTCCGCTTTCGGGCTTCTTCCTCCGGCTCTCGACTTCAAACCCTTCGGGTCTCCCATCTTTCCCACTACTCGCTATCCACAACTCACTACCCACTCCGCATTCCTCCTTGTACACTGGATTCCTCCTCCGCTATCCCTTTCGCCCTATCGCGGAGCCACCGCCCATGATTGAAGAACATAAGTCCGCCTCCGCCGCGCGCCGCGCCGCCGACCCGAACCTCGACGCCCAAATCGACGCTTTGGTCGCCGGCCGCCACGCCGATCCCTTCGCCCTGCTCGGTCCGCACCCCGTTTCTACCCCAGATGGCAATCACTGGGTCATCCGGTTCTTCCGCCCCGGTGCCGCGGAAGCGAGTGTTCTTCTCAAAGGCTTTTCCGAATCCATCCCTGCAAATCGCATCCGCCCCGAAGGCTTCTTTGAAGCAGCCCTCCCTGACACCTATCGCGACAAGCCGGATCCTTCCGCCTATCGCATCCGCTACCGCTCCGGCCATGGCGAAACCGCCGAAGCTCTGGACACTTACGCTTTTCCCTACCTCCTCAGCGAATTCGATCTTCATCTCATGGGCGAAGGGCGCCATTACGACACCTACGAAAAACTCGGCGCGCACTTGAGAACTCTAGCAGGAGTCCGCGGCGTCCATTTCGCGGTCTGGGCGCCCAGCGCGCAGCGTGTCAGTATAGTCGGCGACTTCAATCGCTGGGACGGTCGCGTCGATCCCATGCGCGCCCGCGGCTCATCCGGCATCTGGGAACTCTTCGTGCCCGAGCTCGCCGAAGGCGCCATCTACAAATATGAAATCATCGGATCGAATGGCGCGATGCTCCCTCTCAAAGCGGATCCCTACGCCTTCCGTGCGGAATTGCGCCCCAACACTGGCTCCGTCGTCGTAAACTTGGATACCTACGTATGGACGGACACGGCATGGATCAGCGCCCGTTCCAAGAAAAACTGGCTCGAAGCCCCCATCTCCGTCTACGAAGTCCATCTGGGCTCCTGGCGCCGCGTTCCCGAGGAACACCATCGCTGGCTGACCTACCGCGAACTCGGCGACCAGCTCATTCCCTACGTCAAGGATCTTGGCTACACGCATATCGAACTGCTTCCCATCATGGAACATCCCTTCGATGGGTCATGGGGCTATCAGACGATTGGCTATTTCGCCGCCACTAGCCGTTACGGCTCTCCCGCTGAATTCATGGAATTTGTCGACCGCTGCCATCAGGCGGGAATCGGCGTCTTTCTGGACTGGACCCCCGCGCATTTCCCGCGTGACACGTTCGGCCTGGCGCAATTCGATGGCACGCATCTTTACGAGCATTCCGACCCACGCCAGGGCACGCATCCCGACTGGGGCACGCTCGTTTACAATTACGGCCGCAACGAAGTCCAGAACTACCTGATTTCCAACGCTTTATTCTGGCTCGACAAATATCACATCGACGGCCTGCGCGTGGACGCCGTCGCCTCCATGCTCTATCTCGACTACTCCCGCAAGGAAGGCGAGTGGATTCCCAACGAGTTCGGTGGCCGCGAAAATCTCCATGCCATCGCCTTCATCAAGCGCATGAATGAAGTCGCTCATGGCCGCTTTCCCGGCATTCTCACCATTGCCGAAGAATCCACTTCATGGCCGAGCGTCTCGCGTCCAACGTATCTCGGCGGACTCGGCTTCAGCCTGAAATGGAACATGGGCTGGATGAACGACACGTTAAGCTATTTCTCCAAGAATCCGATTCACCGCAAGTACGAGCACAACAAAATGACGTTCTCGATGCTCTATGCCTTCACCGAGAATTTCATGCTTCCCTTCTCCCACGACGAAGTCGTCCACGGAAAAAATTCTCTCCTCCACAAAATGCCCGGCGATCTTTGGCAGCAGTTCGCAAATCTCCGCCTGCTGCTGGCCCACCAATGCGCCCATCCAGGCAAGAAACTCCTCTTCATGGGCCAGGAACTAGCCCAGCGCAACGAGTGGAGCGAAGCCACCAGTCTCGATTGGCACCTGCTCCAATACGATTCGCATCGCGGCATCCAAAACCTCGTCCGCGATCTGAATAAGCTGCTCGCCACCGAGCACGCTCTCCATCAAGTTGATTTTGTTTGGCAGGGTTTCGAGTGGCTGGACGCCAACGACGCCGACAACAGCGTTTTCGCCTTCGCCCGCCATGGAAAAAAGTCCGAAGATTTGCTCCTCGTCGTCCTCAACGCCACGCCGGTTGTCCGCGAGGGCTATCGCATCGGCGCCCCTCAGCCCGGCTTTTACCAGGAAATCCTGAACACGGACGCCGCCAATTACGGCGGCTCAAATGCAGGCAATCTCGGCGGCCAAAACGCCTCGAACCAACCCGCCCAAGGCCGCGCCCATTCGCTCTGCCTAACCCTTCCGCCCCTAGCTGCCGTCTTCTTAAAATGGAAACCCCAATGACTCCGACCACGGGTCTTCTTGCCTTTGTAAGGGCACGGCACGCCTTGCCCGTCTTGACGGCTTCGCGAACTACGTGCTCTCCGCGCGTTCTGTCACGCGTTCGAGACTAGAAGACTGTTAATCCCGGAACTTTTCCCACGTCTTATCCGTATGTATCGCCAGATGCCCAAAGGAGGCATTCCCTCATGGCCAACCATTCCCGGCACGTGATCCCCGTAGTCGCTTTTCTAGCCGCCGCATTTCTCCACGCTCCTCTCGGAATCCAGGCACAAACAAGTTCAAGCCAATCAAGCACTTCCGCGCGCGGTGAGCGCTGGCTGCACGTGCGCGTTATCAGCACAGACTCCAAAGGCGAAACCGTCAGGGTTAATGTTCCCGTCGAGCTGGCGGAAAAGGTTTTGCCGGCCATCGACCACGACCGCCTGCACAACGGCAAAGTGCGCATCGGCTGCATGGATTGCGATGGCGTGGATATTCGCACGCTTTTTGACGCCGTCCGTACCACCAAAGACGGCGAGTTCGTAACCGTGCAGAGCAAGGATGCCGACGTCAGCGTGGCAAAGAAGGACGGTCAGTTCCTCGTGCACGTCCACGACAAAAACAAACCCAAGGCTTCGCAAGTTGAGGTGAGAGTTCCTATGAAGGTCGTCGAAGCCCTGCTCTCCGCAGGCAAAGACGAGTTGGATATCGTTGCCGGGCTGCATGCTCTCGCGGCGGAAGGCGATGTGGACCTGGTCTCGGTGAAAGACGACGACAGCACGATTCACGTCTGGATGGATTCAAAGAACGTCGCGGACTAGAAGCTAAGTAGTTTGCGCTCGAAGCGTTCGGGCTCCGAAACAGTCTCGCGCAGGCAAACGGGAGACGCGAAAGGATAAGAGAGATGGTGCTTCTCGGAAAAATCGCTCTAGGTTTTGGGGCCACCGTCGTACTTGCGGGTGCTTATACCTTTCGCGAAGGACTGCTGCGCGTTGACGTCGACGAGAGCCATGGCAACGGATCGCATGTCCATGTTTGGGTTCCGGCGGCCGTAGTTCCCATGGCCATGCATTTCGTTCCCCGCCAAAAGATGGAAGAGGCCGGAGAAAGAGCCGGGCAGTACATGCCGCTGATTCATGTCGTCGCGAAAGAACTGCAAAAATATCCGGAAGCCGAACTGGTCGAAGTGCGCGATGGCGAACAACATGTTCATATCCGCACGCACGATGGCGCTTTGCTGATCGATGTGGACGAGCCCGGCGAACACGTTCATGTAGCCTGCCCGCTAGCCACGATCGATGATGTCTCTCGCGAACTTGCTTCTTTCGCGCCTGGAGCTTAAGAGAAGCGCATTAGTTACGCGCACGCCAGAGATCTAGGGCGCTCAAGTCTTTAAATCCTTCGCTCCAGCAGTTCTCAACCTGCTTTTAGTCCGGCAACATCTGAAATTTCTTATCGAAGGCTGCTGTTTCACTGCGGGTTTTGCTGCTGCATCTGGCGTCTCATCGCTTCCGCATCGAATTTGACGGGCGTTCCAGTGATGTGGTCTTTGGCATCGGAAATGAGCTTGACGAGGACCATCGAATTCGTTGGCGTGGTTTCTTTCACCATGCTCATGGGAGAAACCTTCGAACTGACCCACACATCACCTTTTCCGTCGTCTTTAGTCCAGTGATCGCAGAGGAAAACGCCGGCCGGGACGGTGACGGTATCAGGCCCGACTTTATGCCACTTCTCCAATTCAGTGCTCATGTGCGATTGCGGGTTTCCCATCATATTCGTGGGAAACTCCATGGGCGGCTGGCCGGGCCGCTGAACAATCATGCGGTGAAACTGGAAGTCATCTTTGGTGACGAGCATTTTGCCGTACATGACCATGCCGCTTCTCGGATCGGTGTGGCCAAACTCGAGCCAATAGGCGTCCTTTCCGTCGACGGCTTCCTGGCCGACGATGCTCATTTCGATGGTGCTTTTCTGCTGATTTTGCTCGGTTTCGTAAACGGCGCCACTGCCCACAACGGGCTTGAAAATATCGGCAATCGCCGGCTTCTTGAAAAAATTCATGCCCATCTGAGCGCGGGAAACAGTCCCAATTGCAGGGAAAAAACAAGCGGCGATCAGGATTACGTGCACTCGCTTCATGGAGTGGCTCCTTGTGTTCATGTTTGCCGCCGGGCTGGCGGAATTCCCCAGAGTGGAAGGACTGGAGAGTGCCTCAAAACTACCAGTTTGCTGAGAGGGAGGCAATCGTAAGAGCATCTTTCCGTGGCGAAACGGGACACGTTCGAATTCTGTTTCTGTTGAGGGAATGGCGATGAGGGCGATTTATTCTTCGAGAAGAATTTGAAGTTCCCATCAAAGAGAACTCAAACTCCCCTGCAGAGGGTGCCTGAGAGCCGCTTTTTCTTAACAGGTGTGTATTGTTTTTCAGCGTCCGGACGCCAGACGGAGCGCCTGGGGCTATTCGTAGGCTAAAGCGACGACGGGATCGTAGCTCGCGGCACGAAGCGCGGGATACACGGCGCCGACGGCGGCTCCCGCGAGAGCCAGAAGCGTGGCGGTGAAAACCCACTGAGGCGTAATCAAAATCATGAGGTCCGGGTGCGTCTCCCTCATTACGGCCTGAAAAAAATACGTGAGGATGATTCCCAAAACGCAACCCAAGAGCGTGAGGATAAGAGTTTCTCCCAGCAACATGCGCAGGATACCGAACCTGGAAAGGCCCAAGGACTTGAGGATGCCAATTTCGCGAGTGCGCTCCATGACCATGGTGTGCATATTGAGAAGCACGACAAGAAAGCTGATGACGATACCAAGGCCGACCATGGTGCGAGTAAAAGGTTTCAATTGAGGAAGATTGGAGGAACTCATGAGCGTGACATACTCCGCCATGGAACGGACCCGATCCAGAGGGTCTAGAGCGAGGACTTCCGCGCGAGTTCCTTCCGTGTCGCCCTTGCTGCGAACATAGAACATGGAGACGCGATTCTCGGCGCCGGCGATATCTTGCGCGGTCTTAAGGGGTATGAAGTAGCGGGCGCCCTTGCCATGGGCGACGATCCCACAGATCGTAAACTGATGATTCAAAAGACTGATCTGCCCGCCGACTCTCAAATGCTTGGTCTGCGCGATGATGTCATCGGCGATGGCTTCGTCGGGAGAGGCAAAGGGACGCCCTTCACGAAATAAAAACCCGCGGCTAAGAGCGTTGAAGCGTTTGAAATCAATACCATAGACGATCACAAAGCTTTTTGGTTCGGTGAGGATGAGCGTGGGAGCAACTTCGTCGACGCCGGGGAGGGCGGCAATTTTATGGCCCAAAGATTCCTGCATGACGGCGCTGGAGAACGCAAAGAAAATAGAGGCGTTGGGAGGTTGGACGAGGAGGTCGGCGCCAATTCCTTCCTGACGCTTTCCCCATTCGGAAAGAACTCCCGAAGTGAGACCGACGATGAGGAGAACCAAAATAACCTGGATGGAAATGGCGACTACACTGAGAGAGCTGCGGAGCGGACGCGCGATGACGTTGCCCCACAACATTCGCAAGAGAGAAAAAGTTCCATCAAAAGTCTCATTCATTCGGTGATCCGATGGATCACTTTATCATCCGAAGGTGGTGTGGTCAAAATTTGGAGAGAAATGACGGGCACGCATCGTGCCGAACTCGGAGAAACATATTTCTGCAAGGTTAAGTTTTCAACACAAGTGTTGATAAGTGTGTGGAAAATGGTCTCGCGCCGCCAGGTAAGTTCACTTTCTTCAATGGGCTGCTCCGGTTTGCACAATTTCAGTGCAACTCATTATTTCCGTGCCGCTATTTTTGGTGGCGGGAAAACGCTTTCGCAAAACAAAACTAACAAAATGAGAATGATGGGAAAGACGGAGGTAAAAACTTCCTTGAAGTGAGGGCTGCCACTACACGCATTACAGAGGGCGACTCAACTTAGTACCACTTAGGAGGTCTCTCAAGATGAATTTTTATGAGTTGGTGAGGGTCCGTGATGTCGTACCATCGTCCGTAGGTCTTCCAACCGTCGGCAATAACCTGAACGAGAGCGCGGCCGAGAGGCGCGTCGGGAACATGAGTGATCCCTTCGCGATTGGTTTTGATGTTCAGCTCTACTTTCTTATCCTTCCTTATGGTGCGCTGTTCAATATATTTCACGTAGACGCTGGCATTTTCCACGGGAGCAGATTTGTCGCCGCCGGTGACTTCGATCGTCAACCTGGTGGGTTCATCGGATTGCCCGGGAGTTTTGGGCTGAGCGGCGGGCTGATCCTGGGCAGAAACACCAAGAGCGGCGGCAAAGAAAAAGACGAAGAGAAAAATTCCCAACTTGGACCGAGAAGATATCATGTTCCAGTGGACCCCATATTCCACAGAAAAATGGTCTGAGGCAAAGTTACTCCGCTGGAGTCTAAGATGCAAATGGAACAGCAAATGCTGCACAGACGCGGCGGCGGTTTGGAAGAGCGAGGATGTATTCCAGGCTACAGGTATCAGCAGCGGATTTGACTCCCTGTTGGTGGTCCTGTAAGTTTTGAAGAATCTGGCCTGTGCGCCGTCGAGAGACGTGAGTGCAGCGATGCCCCTAGTACAGAAGTCCCACATCACAGGGGAAACGAAACAGATTATCTTAAACGCAGTGGAATGAGCGCCCGGGGCTAAGACTTTCGGGGTAAGAGGAGACCACAATGGGATTTGCAACGAACGCGATACACGTCGGACAGGAGCCGGATCCGGCCACGGGTGCGGTCGTTGCGCCAATCTATCAGACCTCGACGTACGTTTACGAAGAGCTTGGCAAGCATAAGGGGTACGACTACTCAAGATCGAATCATCCGAACCGGAAGGCTTTGGAACGGACCGTGGCGAAGCTGGAGGGCGGGCATAGCGCGTACGTTTTCACTTCGGGAATGGCGGCGATTGATGCCGTGTTTCGGCTTTTCCGTCCGGGGGACCATATTGTGTTGTCGGAGGCGGTGTACGGGGGCGTGTACCGGCTCTCGACACAGCTTTTGGTGCATTTTGGGTTGGAATTCAGCTTTGTGGATACATCGATTCCGGCTTGTGTGCTGTCGGCCATGCGGCCGAATACCAAGCTGATTTATATCGAGACACCGACAAATCCGACGATGCGCGTGACGGATATCAGCGCGATCGCGAAACTGGCTAGCGAGAGGAACGTCATGCTGGCGGTGGACAACACGTTTCTTAGTCCTTATTTGCAGCGGCCGATTGAACTGGGCGCGCAGATCGTGGTGCACTCGATGACGAAATATCTGAATGGGCACAGCGATTCGATGGGGGGAGCGGTGGTGCTGACGCGGCCGGAGGATGCGGAGAAGATTTATTTCATACAGCGGTCTGCGGGCGCGGGTTTGGCGCCGATGGATTGCTTTTTGATTTCGCGAGGGATTAAGACGCTGGCGATTCGCATGTTGCAGCACAACGCGAATGGGATCACCGTGGCGCGGCACTTGGACGCGCACCCTAAAGTTCGCAAGACCTACTACCCGGGGCTGCCGACGCATCCACAGCATGACCTTGCTCGGCGACAGCAAAAAGGGCCCGGGGCCATGCTGGCGATTGATTTGGGGTCGCTGGAAGCGGCGCGGCGGTTTTTGAACAAGTTGAAACTGTGCTCGCTGGCGGAAAGTTTGGGCGGGGTGGAGACTTTGGTTTCGTTGCCGGCGCAGATGACGCATGCTTCGATGCCGGCGGAAGTGCGTGAGCGGATCGGGATTACAGAAGGATTGGTTAGGATTTCAGTGGGGATCGAGGACGTGGAAGATATTATGGCGGATTTGGATCAGGCGTTGTTGTACGTGTGAGGAAGAAGTGAGCAGTGAGTAGTGAGTAG
>JBARCY010000255.1:0-2188 GCA_049794595.1 Candidatus Acidiferrum sp. | reverse complement strand
CGAAAGCGTCGATTCGAGAGATTCGCATCAATCAGAACCCTTTCTCAGCGGAATACGACAAGCTGGGTTATGGGCGAATCGAGGTTTTTACCAAGCCGGGGACGGACCAGTTTCACGGCCAATTCTTTTTGACGGGAAATACCGCGGGCTTCAACTCGCGCAATCCCTTTGAGGACTTGCCCGCAGGTACACAACAGCCCGGCTATCACACGACGCAATTCAGCGCGAATGTCGGCGGACCGCTGAGCAAGAAGGCTTCGTTTTTTTTCAACATCGAACGGCGCGACATCATCGACCTCAACGTGGTCAGCGCGCAAATCGTCAATCCGACGACCTTTCAAATTGAGCCGTTCAGCAGCGCCGTGCCGAATCCCCGGACACGGCTGAACATCAGCCCACGAATCGACTACCAGGTGACGCCTGGCAATACGCTGACCGTGCGCTATCAATACTGGCGGAACAACGAAATCAACGACGACGTGGGATCATTCAATCTGGCCACGCAGGCCACCAATTCGCTGGAGACGGAAAACACTCTGCAAGCCACCGACACACAGACCGTCAGCCCGACCACGATCAACGAGACGCGCTTCCAATACATCCGTGATTCGACGAACGGAACGCCCTTCAACACTTTGCCGGCGATCAATGTTGAGGCAGGGTTCTTGGGAGGGGGCTCTACGAGCGGCATAAACACGGATATGCAGAATCGCTACGAACTGCAAAACATTACGTACCTGAACAAAGGCAAGCACGCCTGGAAAATCGGCGCGCGCGTGCGCGAGACGACGGATGACACCGCCTCCAACGCAAGCTTCAACGGGTCGTACTTTTTTGGTTCGCGGTTTCAACCCTCGTGCACGCCTACCGCGACGGACAACTGCGTTATCACACCGCTCCAAGCGTATCAAATCACGTTAATGGGCCTGGCGAGCGGTGAAAGCATCAGCGCGATTCAGGCCGCAGGCGGCGGAGCGAGCTACTATTCGTTGAACTACAACCCGAGCGGGACGGCGGCCACCAGTGTCAGCTGGTTTGATGGCGCGCTCTTCGTGCAGGACGACTACAAGTGGCGGCCCAACATCACGCTTAGCTACGGGCTCCGCTATGAAACGCAGAACAATCTCGGCGACCACGCGGATTTTGCGCCGCGATTGGGCGTGGCGTGGGGGCTTGACGGAAACGGGAAAAATAAATCGCCGAAAACTATTCTCCGATTGGGATACGGCATTTTCTACGACCGCTTCGCGGAAAATCTTGTTTTGCAGCAGCAATTGGCTAACGGCTTGATTCAGCAGCAGTTTCTAATACCGAACCCGGCCTTTTTCGATCTCAACCAGACCACCCTGCCGTCCGGTTTTCCCACTACGACCGCAACGCCGCAAACAGTTTATGTGAAGAATCCGAATCTTCGCGCGCCTTACACGATGCAGACGGGCGTGACGCTCGAGCGCCAGCTCACCAACTTTGCGAACATTTCCGTGACTTATCTGAATTCGCGCGGCGATCACCAGTTTTATACGAACGTCTTTCCTCCGAGCACGCCGGGTTCGCCGCTGCCCGCCGGCTTCAATCCTGCCGACATCGCTTATCAGTACGCGTCGGAAGGTGTCTTCAAGCAGAACCAACTGATCGTCCACAGCATGGTGCGCATTCCGACAGCCCACGGTTTCCTGAAGAGCCTCTCGCTTTTTGGTTTCTATGTTCTGAACTATGCGAACAGCGATACCGCGGGTGCCGGCTATGTCCCTTCCATCCCAGAAGATATCAGCGCGGATTATGGGCGCGCGTCCTTCGACATCCGGCAGCGCGTATTCTTCGGCGGGACCATGGACATCCCTTACGGGTTCAACTTGAGCCCATTTCTGATCGCGAGCTCGGGGATTCCGTTCAACATCACGACTGGACAGGACGATTTTGGTGACGCACAGTTCAATACGCGGCCGTCCTTTGCCGCTTGTGGCTCCGGGACGCAGAACGGCGTGGTGCAAACCGCGTACGGCTGCTTCAATCTGCTTCCAGTGGCGAATGAGCTTCCGATTCCGATCAACTATGCAACAGCTCCCGGGCGATTCACGCTTAACCTGCGCCTCAGCAAAACGTTCGGCTTCAAGGAGAAAAAGGAAGCGAATGCGGGAGGCGCCGGCGGTCCCGGCGGCGGCGGAGGATTCGGGCGCGGCCCCGGGGG
>JBARCY010000254.1:0-3114 GCA_049794595.1 Candidatus Acidiferrum sp. | reverse complement strand
TCAAAACATTCACGCGCACTTCTTCCTTTACGACGTCGCGCTGGTTGCGCAAATTCTCATCATCGACTTTCAGTGCGCGCATGCGGTCCGCTTCGAGCCAAAGCACCCGTTCCAGCGCGTTCGAGGGCACTGCTTCGTAATAATTCGTCACGTCGTAGTGCGTCGACCCGTTCAGCACGCCGCCGCTCGAATTGATCAGCTTGATGTGCTGCATTTTTGGAGCGTTCGCCGAGCCTTGAAACATCATGTGCTCGAAAAGATGCGCGAATCCGCTGCGCCCGCGCGGCTCGAGGCGGAATCCAATTTTGTAATACACGCCGACCGTCACCACGGGCGCCGTCGTGTCCGGCGCGATAACTACTTTCAAGCCATTCACCAGCGTCGTGCTCTCCATCGCAATCTGCAGTCCCTTCACGCTCATCCCCCTATCGATTTCGCTTTTGATTTCTTGCTCACGGCAATTTTTTCCAGCTCGGCCAGCATGGCCGCGGAATCATGCCCCAGAATCAGCGTCGCAAGAATGTTCACGGCCTCGTAAGCTTGCACGAACTCCAGCGGCAGATCTTCCATCGCCACGGCATGCGCCGCCACCACGCCATAATCTCCCCGAGAGAGAGGTCCGGTCCATGCAGCGCGCGGCCCGAGGCGTTCAAAATTTTCAAGCACCTGCCGCGTCAGCGGAAGCAGCGCTCGCACGGCTTCCCGCCGTTTCATTCCTGCCGCGGTCATCAGCCGCGTGGCCGCTTCCATCAAGGCGAGAACGCTTCCCGCGGCCAGAGCGCCTGCCGCGTGATAGAGCGGCTTCTTCGACCCCTCGATGTGCGCGGGGATCGCACCGAGTGTGCGCGCAATGTGCCGCGCCAAGCGCACGGCGGCGGGATCACCTTCGATCGCAAAAACTCTTCCCTCCAGAGGCGGAATTCCGACCCCGCTAAAACTTTGTAGCGGATGCATCGAACCGACAGCCGCTCCACATTGTCTCACTGGAGCAAGAACTTCTGAGCTCAGCGCTCCGCTGGTATGCAGTACGATCTTACCTTGCAACTCTTCCGCACCGATACGGGCCAACTCTTCGGCCACTTCGGCGAGGCAACGGTCCGGCGTAGTAATCAGGATCAACTGGGTCGCGAGCACCTGCCGCGTCATAAACGCATGCGCGTGACCCACTCCGATGGATCTCACCGCTTTGCGGGCGCTGGGCTCACCGCGCGTCACGACTGCGCCGACCTTCCAACCGAGATCATGGAGGCGCCGTCCGAGTGCGCGCCCTACGCGTCCCGCACCGATGATCGCAAGGGTCCCTGGCATTACATGCTAGGATAACCTGAGGGTGGCGATCGGCACCAATTTTGATGCATACCTTTGGAATTATTTTTTTCGCCTTCGTTTCCGCTTTTTGGGTTCTCAATGGTCTCCGCTCTGCGTACGGCGCCACTAAACTTCCCTGGTTCAAGGATTTTGACCTCGCTCCAGATGCAGAGTGCCCACCCGTCTCACTGATTTTTGCCGCACGAGATGAGGAAGAGAAGCTTCCCGCGGCACTGGCGACGCTCGCGGCACTGGACTACCCTAATTTGGAAATCATTGCGGCCGACGACCGCTCGCGAGACGCCACCGGGGAAATTCTGGACGGATTTGCTGCGGCTCATCCGCGTTTTCGCGTTGTACACGTCTCTGAACTGGCGAGCGGCTGGCTGGGCAAGCCGCATGCGCTGCAAAAGGCTTATGAAAATTCCCGGGGCGAATGGCTTTTGTTTACCGACGCCGACGTGCGGTTCAAACCGGACGTTCTTCGACGCGCGATGACTTTGGCAAGACAGCGGAATCTCGATCACCTGACGGCGGTCTGCAAAGTGGAAATGCACGGCTTCTGGGAAAAAACCCTACTTACTTTTTTCGGCCTCGCGTTTCACCTCGCGACCGACGCGTACAGTGTCAGCAATCCGAATTCGCGGGCGTATGTGGGGGTGGGAGCATTTCAATTGGTTCGGCGCAGCGCTTACGAGGCAATCGGCACGCACCGGCGGCTGGCGATGGAAGTGGTGGACGACATGAAACTCGGTAAACTCGTGAAGCAAGGCGGTTTCCGGTCGTGCGTGGGGATTGCTCAGGATTTCATAACCGTGCGCTGGCACGCGGGAGCGCGCAACGTGATTCGCGGCGTCACGAAAAATTTTTTCGCGGCATTTGGCTACAGCATCGCGTTCGCGGCGGCGGCCCTGCTGGGAATGTTCCTGTTGAACGTAGTTCCGTTTGTTGCGGTTTTTGCGGGGCACGGATGGATTCGCATTTTAGCGGCGATAGCCGTGATTGTCGCACTATGCATGCATGGCACCGTGGATGCCGCCAACAAAGTGTCGCCGCTGTATGCGCTGACACACCCAATCGGAGCTTTGCTTTTCTGCTACATGATCGCTCGCTCCGTCGCGGTGACGCTGTGGCAGGGCGGGGTGACGTGGCGTGGCACGTTTTATCCGTTGAAAGAATTGAAGCGTGGCGTCGTTTAGTCTTCCATCTGAATGCTATCGTTGAGAACCGCTATCTAACCGGCAGATTCGGCGGCGGGGGCAGGCGCCGAATCGGTCGAATATAAGCCGGCTATGTCCTTTTGTTTCAGCGAGCGGATGCGATCGCGCAACTGGGCGGCGCGCTCGAATTCAAATTTTTTCGCGGCTTCGCGCATTTGCGTTTCCAGTTGTTGCAGCATTTCGGCGAGCTGCTTTTCGTTCTTGATTTTTGCCGTCGCGGCATCCAGCTCGGTATCATCTGCTGGGACAGTCACGTAATCGGCTTCGACGATCCGGGCCAGATCCATGTCCACGGACTTGATGATGGACATGGGCGTGATGTTGTTTTCCTTGTTGTATTCGAGTTGTTTGGCGCGGCGGCGGTTCGTTTCGTCAATGGCCTGATTCATGGAGCCGGTGCGGCGATCGGCATATAAGATCGCGCGGCCTTCGATGTGACGCGCGCAGCGGCCCATGGTCTGAATGAGAGCCGTGGCGCTTCGCAGATAACCTTCCTTATCCGCATCGAGGATAGCCACCATTGAGACTTCCGGCAGATCCAATCCTTCGCGCAGCAAGTTGATGCCGATGAGGACATCGAATTCCC
>JBARCY010000253.1:0-16182 GCA_049794595.1 Candidatus Acidiferrum sp. | reverse complement strand
TCACGTTCACCCAGAGAGTAAACGTGAAGGCCAATTACTGACTGAATTGTTTGACAGCCTTAAAATGGGGAAACCGCCGGAACTCAGCGGTCCCACCAGTAGCGGTCAGACGTTAGGCGGCCAAGATTTGGCGGACTGTATTGTCGGAGATCATCAGGTTTCGCCAAGCGGCCAAATTCTGGCACGCAACGACAAGAACCCTGTCATTGCTATCGATAAACTGCGATAGATGATTGACGATCTGTACGGCTGACAACATCGTTGAAGACAGCAACCACACCGACATTTCGATGCGCTTTGCACCAAAGGTGGGTTTGTGAAAGACATAATTGCGACTCTTTTGCACCGCCCAAAATTTTATCTCCAATCCTTTCAATGCATTCTGCACTCTCTGGGCGAAACACCCGGGGGTGGGGTATCCCCGGAAGCAAGCTGTGATTCCGAGCGAAGCGAGACATCTGCTTTTCCTCACTTGGCAATCCATTAGCCTCTCACCACTAAGCACCATCCCCTCTAGAATCGGCACTTCCAAAAAGAAGGACTTAAAACTCTTTAGAATGAACACCTACGAAAAAAACGGGGTGGGGGGCCAGGCCTCTTTCTCCCACTGCCCACTCCTCACCACCGTCTATTGATTACCCACTGGCCTTACTCCGCTTCCGCCACAAATATCATCTCAGGAGAAGCATCCACCAGAGGCGACCGGTCAAAATCTCCATACACCGCGCTCACCCGAAATCCGCATCGCGCCAGCAAATGTTCTACCTCGTACCGGAAGAAATATCGCAGCGTCCACGCAAAAACGAGACGCTCTTCTTTCCCCTGTGCATCCGTCACATAAAAAATCATCTCCACATCATTTCGCTGCTCGGCCCGGTGAAACGCCGCCACGCGTTCCGCAATCCTTACCTTCCGCCCGTCTGGCGTCGAGTACTCCGTCACCAGCCCTTCTTTCATGTAAGCCGGATCATGCATCCGTTCCGCATCCGTTTGGAAAACGTCAAGAATTAATTTACCGCTTCGCTCGCCGAACCGCCGCCCAGCGGCACGCAGGTGCCTGCGCACGGACTCAAGGCAGGCGACCTGCTCGTCGATCTCCAACAGGTGTTGCATGGGACGAAAGGGGATGATAATGACCCGAAATTTTTCGCCCAGATCGAATCGCACCATATTGCCCTGCACCAAATGGATTCGTTCGCGCGTCTCCCGCGGGAGGTTCGCCCGTTTCTGCGTGCAGCGCTCCAGCATCCGCTCGGAAATGTCGAGCCCCGTTACGCGATGCCCCGCTTCCGCCAGCGCCAGCGTAATCCGCCCTGTCCCACAACCAAGCTCCAGAACAGGATCACCATGCTCATGCACCGCATCGCGATAAAACGCCACATCCCGCGTCCGCCCTCGCACCAGCGGCGACTCGTCGTAATAATCCGCGATAAATCCGTCGTAAAGCGCCGTGCTCACAATCCGTCTCCGCGAGCTCCATTAAAGCGTCAGTCGCTTGTCATGCCCTCTTCACTACTCACTATTCACCACCTACTATTCACTAACGATTGCATCCGCTTCAATCTCCACCAGCATCTCCGGCGAAATCAGCTTGCTCACTTGCACCATACTCGTCGCCGGACGAATCTCGCCAAAGAATTGTCCATGCGCCCGCGCAATTTTTTCCCACTCCGCAATGTTGATGACGAAAATCCGCGTCCGCACCACATCCTTCAAAACAGCTCCCGCCTTCGCCAGCGCCGCTTCGATGTTGTGGATCGTTTGCACCGTCTGGGCGTGCGCATCGCCAACTCCCACAATCTTTCCGTCCGGACCGGTCGCCGTCGTCCCAGAAACCGCAATCACATTTCCAATTCTCACCGCCCTCGAATAGCCCACAATCGGCTCCCACGGCGTCCCGCTCGAAATATTCTCCCGTGCCAATTCCGCCTCCTTCGCCTCCGCCGGCTGTGTCGCCGCGAGGCTGCATGCTAAACTCAAAGAATTATGGCACAGCCCAAGCTCGCTGCCCGCGTCGCGCTGTGTGCGAGAACATCTCATGCTCTGTAAGAACATCCTCGAAGCCATTGGCGGCACACCGCTCGTGCGCCTCAATCGCATCAATCAGGGACTCAAGCCGCAGATTTACGTCAAGGCGGATTACACCAATCCCGGCGGTTCGGTGAAGGACCGCATCGGCATCACGATGATCGACGACGCCGAAAAGCGCGGCCTGCTGAAGCCCGGCGGCACCATCATCGAAGGAACCAGCGGAAATACCGGCATGGGGCTCGCGCTCGTCGCCGCCGTCCGCGGTTACAAAATGGTTTTCACGATTACGGACAAACAGTCGAAGGAAAAAGTCGATTTGCTCAAAGCGCTTGGCGCGGAAGTGATTGTGTGCCCCACGGCCGTCGAGCCCGATGATCCGCGCAGCTACTATTCCGTCGCGAAAAAACTGGCACGCGAAATTCCCAATTCCTACTATCCCAATCAGTACGACAATCCGATGAATCCCGAGGCGCACTATCAAACGACAGGGCCGGAAATCTGGGAGGACAGCCAGGGCAAGGTAACGCATTTTGTTTGCGGCATGGGCACCGGCGGGACGATCAGCGGAGTGGGAAAATATCTCAAGGGAAAAAATCCGGCAGTCCAAATTATCGGCGTCGATCCCCTCGGCTCGCTCTATTACGATTTTCACAAATGCGGCGAAACCGTGAAAGCCAAGACCTACGTCGTCGAAGGTATTGGCGAAGATTTTTTTCCAAGCACCATGAACATGAAGATCCTCGATGATATAATTCAGGTAAACGATGAAGAGTGTTTCGTGCTGGCGCGACGCCTCGTCAAGCTCGAAGGTATTTTCACCGGAGGCTCGGGCGGCGGCTGCATGTCCGCGGCACTCCGCCTCGCGAAGGGTCTCGGTCAGGAGGCGTTCATCGTCGCATTCATGCCGGACACCGGCATGCGCTATCTCAGCAAGGTTTACAACGACGAATGGATGCGCGAGCGCGGCTACGTGGAAGCGGCCGTGCACATTACCGCCGCCGAGGTCGTGAACGCTAAATATCAAGCCGGAAAAGTGCGCGAGCTTGTCATCGCTCGCCCTTATCAAACCGTCTTTCACGCGCTGAAAACCATGCAGGAGCAGGACATCTCGCAAATCCCCGTGTTCGAGGAAAACATTCCTATCGGCACCATTTACGAGGACCAAATTCTCACCATGGCTCTGCAAGGCAAAGATTTGCGCAAACTCGTGGTGCGCGAAGTGATGAGCAAGCCGCTCCCGCGCATTCCCGGTTCCTCGCCCGTCGAGCGCGTCACGTACATTCTCAGCCATGAAAATCCCGCCGTGTTCGTTGAAATGGACGGCGCAAGATTTGAAATTCTCACCAAGTACGATTTGATGAGCACCGTCGCCAGCCTCATGGAACAAAAACGTTGACCTTCAAGAGTTTTGTTGGAAAGCTGTACTTTCCCGAGCGCGAAAGAGCGTCGGGCCCGACGGAAACAAATACATGCCCAATCCCTTGTTGATACCCGAGGTCGCACCAGCATCAGTGCGAGAAAAGCGCACGTCTTTAGGTCGAAATGGCCACGGTGCGAGGACTTTGCGTTTCACAAAACTATATGCTGAAAATTGGCGGAACTTTACCAAGGTGGAAGTGGATCTAGAAAGACGCGTATTTTTGGTCGGGCCGAATGCCTCGGGAAAATCAAACCTACTCGATATTTTTAGGTTTTTGCATGACATCGCGGCAGTAGGGGGTGGTTTTCAGCATGCGGTTCAACAGGACAGAGGCGGAGTTAGCCGCCTGCGCTGCCTCGCCGCGCGAAGATATTCAGACATCGCTGTCCGCGTGCATATTGGGCGAGAAGGGCAAGAATCAGAATGGGAATACGAACTAAGATTTAACCAAGACAACCTGCAAAGACCCATTTTGAAATCGGAATCTGTGAGGCATAGAGGGAAGGACGTTTTGAAGCGTCCGTTGAGTGATGATGAAGCGGATCCAGTCCGGCTCACTCAAACATACTTGGAGCAGGTAAATGCAAACAAGGATTTTCGCGACGTTGTCGATTTTCTAGCGACCATCCGCTACCTACATGTCGTCCCTCAGCTAGTGCGCGAGCCAGAAAGATCAGTTGGCAAAAGAAATGATCCTTTCGGCGGCGATTTTCTTGAACAAATCGGACGGACGCCCGAGAAGACCCAAAACGCTCGGTTGCGCCGAATCGCCGAAGCTTTAAGATTCGCGGTGCCACAGCTAAAGGAACTCGCACTTCACAAGGATCCGCGGGGAGTTCCTCACCTCCGGGGCAAGTACGAGCACTGGCGGCCAGCGGGCGCTTGGCAATCCGAAGTCGAATTCTCCGATGGCACGCTGAGGCTTATGGGACTCTTGTGGTCATTGCTCGATGGCAGCGGGCCCCTTCTACTGGAAGAACCTGAGCTCTCGCTCCATCAAGAAATAATTAGATTCATTCCACAACTTTTTGCTCGAGTCCAATCAAGAACAGGGCGACAAGTGATCGTGAGCACACATTCTTCGGAGCTATTGAAGGATGAAGGTATTGGAATGGATGAAGTGCTTTTGCTTACACCCACCAATGAGGGCACCTCAGTAAAGCCCGTTAGCAAGTTCAAAGACGTAGAGACTCTATTGAATTCTGGTTTGAGTTTGCCCGAGGCCATTCTTCCCCGAACGCGACCCAAGAGGGCTTCTCAGTTGACTTTATTCGGGGAAGTTTAGTGCCTCCTTCTTCAGAAATATGGGTGTCTGCCGTCGTTGAAGGCGATGTGGACGAGGCTGTCCTTACCAGGTTAGCTGAGAAGTGTGAAGTTTCGATTGCGACTGTTTTTGGAAGGAGCGGAAAGCATGCCGTATACCGGCGACTGGATGCTTACAACAAGGCGGCGAGGTATTCTCCCTGGATAGTTCTTCTCGACCTTGATGAGGACGCGCCGTGCGCCCCAGGCCTGATCTCCAAAGTTCTTCCCAATCCCGCCAACAACCTATGCATACGCATAGCGGTACACGCTGTCGAGAGCTGGCTCCTGGCAGACCAACGAGGAATGGCTAGATTTCTTGGTGTGAGCAGAAGTCGTATTCCTAATTCTCCAGACCTAATCGCAGATCCTAAGACTTTTCTCGTTGATCTGGCGCGTCGTTCGCACAAGAACGACATCCGGAGAGAGTTGGTGCCACGCCCAGGAAGCGGGAAACGAGTTGGGCCTGCCTACAGTTCTCGCATCATAGAATTCGCCCTCTATCATTGGGATTGTGCGAGGGCAGAGGAGTCATCTCAGAGCCTCAAAAGCTGTAAACTAGCTGTTCAGAGCCTCGCAGAAAGAGTCGGCTCTAAGAGTTAGTCCCCGAAGGTCATGCGCGCAAAGGTTGTTGCGAACTCTCTACAACTATGAAGATTCTTGATTTCAATGAACGGCTGAAAAACTCGATCCTCATCGCTGATGGCGCGATGGGCTCGATGCTGCACGAAACGGTGGGCACTCAGCGCTGCTTTGATGAACTCAACGCAACCGAGCCCGAAGCCGTCTTCCGCGTGCACCAGGCTTACATCGAGGCAGGCGCGCAGATTATCGAGACAAATACGTTTGGGGCGAATCGCTTCAAGCTTGCGCCGCTTGGTCTTGGCGATGAGGTGCAGCGTCTTAATTCTCGCGGCGTTAAAATCGCGCGTGAGGCGCGGGAATCGGCTTCCCGCGAAGTCCTCATCGCCGGTTCGATTGGCCCGCTTGGTCTCGGCGTGCAGTCTCGCCATCCCGAGCCCGGTGAAATTCTTGACGTTTTCCAGGAGCAGGCGCTTGCGCTGGAAGAGCGCGGCGTCGATTTCTATATTCTCGAGACGTTCTCTTACATCGAAGAAATTCTTCTCGCTGTAGACGCCATTCGCTCTTTTTCCGGGTTGCCCATCGTCGCGCAGCTCACTTATTCCGAGGACGGCACCACGCACGGCGATCTGCGTCCCGCTGATGCCGCTGCGCAGCTCAAAGCAAAAAATGTTCAAGTTATCGGCGCGAACTGCACGCTCGGTCCGCAGGCTCTGCTTCCCATTCTCCAGGAACTCACCGAAGTGGACGATCTCCGCGTGAGCGGCATGCCCAATGCCGGTTTGCCCAAGCGCGAAGGCGACCGGATCGTCTATCCAAAATCTTCGCCGGAGTATTTCGCGCTTTTTGCGCGAGAGGCTGTTGCGCTCGGCGTGCGCATTCTCGGAGGTTGCTGCGGCACCACGCCAGCGCACATCCACGCGATGGCGGAAGCGGTCAAATCGCTTCGCCCAGCAAAAACTCATGCGGCTTCGGTCACGGTTGAAGCCGCCGCGAAGCCCGCCGCGATTACGCATCGAGATCCGGAAAGCAAGTTCTGGAAAAAGCTCCAGGCCAAAGAATTCACCGTCTGTGTGGAGATCGATCCGCCGAAGGGCCTTTCGCTCGAGCGCATCTTCGAGCAAGTCGACAAGATCATGGCCTCTGGCAAAGTAGATGCCATCGACATCAATAGCGGGGCCATGGCGCGCGTCGGCATGGATGCGCTGATCACCGCGGGCGCGCTTGAGGCGCGCGGCGTCGAAACCGTTCCGCATCTCACCACGCGCGATTTCAACATCATCGGCTTGCAAGCCGTTTTGCTCGGAGCATGGAGCGTCGGCGGCGTTCGCAACGTCCTCGCCATCACCGGCGACCCGCCTGCCGTCGGCGATTACCCGGAAACGAGCGGGGTCTACGAAGTTGATTCCGTCGGCCTTGTGAAAGTTCTCAGCCGGTTGAATCAAGGCACGGACTGGGCCGGCAAAACGCTAGGCGGCGCGACAAATTTTGCGATCGGCGTGGCCGTCAATCCCGTGGCCGACGATCTAGACGGTGAGATCGAACGCTTCCAAGCCAAAATCGAAGCCGGGGCGCACTTCGCCATGACGCAGCCGATCTTCGATCCCGAGCACTGGCACGCTTTCGTTAAGAAACTCGGAGGGAAACCCTCGATTCCCGTGCTGCTGGGAATCTGGCCGCTCAATAGCTACAAACAGGCGTTGCGCCTTAACAACGAAGTTCCCGGCATCGTCATCCCGCAAGACGTGCTCGCCTCGCTGGAAGCTGCCGGCGCCAACGCGCGGGAGCGCGGATTTGACGTCGCCCGCCAAATGCTCAAGTGGGCGCGCACCGAGCTGGCAGGCGCGTATCTCATTCCGCCGTTCAAACGTTACGAGGAAGTTCTCGACATTCTCTAGCTTATTCGCTGGCAATAAAAAACAATCGCCACGTGATTGTTCGTCTGGACGAGGCATCCGTACGACAACGCGCGCGGGCTGACGAGACAAGTAGAATTGTCTTATGAAGCTAAGCCGTCTGCTACTCCCGGCGATTATGCTATTGGCCATCGTGCTGGCGGCCGGAATGTTGTGGCGTTTTGGGCCGCAGAGATCGGCGCCTCGGGCTTCCAGCGCTAAGCTGGTGGCGGGACCGCCAACAAACAGCATGGTTTTGACGAACGCGTACTCATCTGCTGCACCCATCGCGACTGGCACAACGCCTCCGAATGCAAATTCCGCGACTCCTGCGGCTGTCGCGGCACCAGCGGCGACTGCGGCTCCTCAGGTAAGCGTCGTCATGGGCCAGCCTCCAGCAACTCCGGAAGGGCCTCCCGCTCCTGTGACAGTGGGGGATATTCAATTCGTCCCCTGGGAATATATGCCGACGACAAGTGTGACGCAGCACACACCCGACTACGACATGAGCACTAGCTATGCGTTCCGCCGTGTGGGCCGGTTTGTCTCTGGCTCTTACGAAGGCGCTCAATTGCTGCTGGCGTTTGTCATCAAAGATGACGGGCCGTGTAAGGGGGAAGGATGCTACGCGCCATATACTGTCCGCTATATACAGCAAGGGACCACGCTCTTTACACTGCCCAAGCTCTCCGATTCGCATGCGCCGGACGAGAGTGTGGGGCGGCAGAGCGCGATCGATCTGCAGCCGCTAAAAGCGCTCGGTGTGACGAGCGCGCAGCCGTTGGATTATTCCCTCCCCGTGCTTGAGTATCCTTCGACGCTTTCCGGCGGTCCCAGGAAGCTGCTCCAGTTCGCTACCGAAGGTGTTGGAAACCTCGACGCATCGTTGTTGCAAGTGGCCTTTCATGATCCAGTTTACGGCGATGTTTGGATGACCAAGCCGGGAGTAGGGCCGCAGAAGGCGTTTTATAATGACTGCACACCACTGAATGGGGCTTCGCCCGGGAATTCAGATACCTGCGCGCACATGCGGAAATATACGGACAACGCGTTCTATCTCTTCCGGCCAGACGGGACGTATCTGAAATACGAATACGCGCCTGATTTTCGTCCCGCGGATGCTCAAGCGGTGACATGGAGCGACGGAATCGCCGTCGGCACACCGTATAACGCGCAAACGTTAGTGGGTTGCTCCTGGGACGTAGCAGATGACGTCAGCGTGGTTTCGCCGAAGTCGGTGAGCGAGGCGGATTTGGAACCGATCGGCAAGGTGGACGCCACAGGGGACGTACTCTACGGGCTGAAAGACAAAAAACACCAACTGTATCAGGAATTTTACCGCGACTATGATTCGGGTTACCCGACTTGGTCCGGTATGAGGCAGGATGATCCAACTGCGAAGCCAGTGTCCTACGACGATTTCGTGAAAGCGCGCCCGCTATTTTTGTGGAAGGATCCGTTTGGAAGGCTGATTCGATTTGTGAACACGGCGTTCGTGATACCACAAATGTGCGAGCCGATTTTGTATCTCTATCCCGAGGAAGCAGAAAGCGTGACTGTGAAATTGGGCGAAGAGATTGCGGTCACACGTTCTTATCCGACTTATCGAAACGGCTGGTCAGTTTCGGCGCAGCCTGACGGGCGCTTGATGGATTTGAATAATGGAAGAAGATCGCCGTATCTCTTTTGGGAAGGGCACTCGTACATTTTGCCGAAGGAGACGAAAGGATTTGTGGTGGGGCGTTCGGACGTGAGGGAGTTTCTTGAGAGGGAACTGCCGCAGTTGGGGTTGAACGAAAAGGAGACGCGCGATTTTATTTCTGCGTGGGCGTCGAAGCTTACGGAATCGCCCTATTATTTCGTTACGTTTCTCGATCGTGCGGTGATTGACCGCTACTTTCCGATGCAGATCGAGCCCGCGCCGGAGACTAGCATTCGCGTTTTCATGGATTTCGCGCCGCTGAGCGCGCCGATTTTTGTTCCGCCGCTTTCTCTCTCTCCGCCGCCGGAGCGGCGAGGATTTACGGTTGTCGAATGGGGAGTGGTAGTGCGCCGGGAATGAACGGCGGCCTGGAATCAAGTTGGTTGCGCCAGTGAACCTACGGCTGGCCAATTTGGCCGGAAAGCATTTGTTGTTTCCGCAGCATTCTGCGCAAGAGCGGCAACTGAACCAAATAGGCGAGAGGGACAAACGCCAGCGCCAACAGACACCAGGCGATGGCCGCGTGCCATGCTGTTGTCCATAGAAGTTGGGCTGCGGCCCACCGGTTTGCGTGAATCATTCCGGAAACTTGTGCAGGGGACAGAGGCAGATGTGGGGCGCCGAAGAGTTTTTCCCCCAGGCGGAAAAACGGAATGAGAAGCACGATCTGCGCGGGGTATACAAAATAGTTCACGATTTGAATCGCGGGCAAGTTCAGACGCAAAATCAGCGCGGCCAACGCGCACAGAGCCGTCGTGGTCCCCAGCACGGGAAAAACTCCCAGCGCCACGCCGAGGGCGATGCTGAGCGCCAGTTTTTCGGGCGTCACTTCCTGGCGCAGCAATTCCACAATCGGCCGCACCATCCGCCGGTGAAAAAATCCTTCTCTCAAGCTGCCACCCAGATTCAAGCAAAAGATCCTCGCTAGCATCATATTCGGCTAGACACTGCGATTCGCCAAGAGTCATTTCAGCGCGAATTTGCCTGGCCGGATGCTACACTTCGTGCAAGACAAGTCCCGATCCGGAGGCTCGCATGTCGACAACATCCGCAGCTGCAACAAATCCGCGCACCAACTCAAGCACGCTGGGAGCCCTGTGGATCATCTACGCGCTCCTTCGGCTTGTGGCGGTGATCCTGCTCGTGCTTTTTAGCGGCACAGCCACGGTAATGTTTGGCGCGTTGCTTTCGCGCGTGCCCGATCCTTACACTCTGATGACGGCTTTCCACGTTATTTACATTTGCGCGGTCATTGTGACGGCTCTCTCCGGCCTCATCGGACTATTTGCGGGCTTGGCTCTGCTCGCCGGAAAATCTGCCGCCCGCTCGCTTGCGATCGTTGCCAGTGTCCTGTCGTTATGTGACCTTCCGTTGGGTACCACCCTGGGAATTTATACTCTGATCCTTTTCCTTCCCTGACGTTCAGCACAAGCGGCTCGCGCAGCGTCCCGGCCGCTTCGCGCACCGCTTTTTCCTGCTCTAGCGGATACAGACCTCGGCTTGCGATGGAGGGCTTGCGCAGTTTGTTGCCGCAACCTATGCTCCGTGTTTCGGAGGAGGGAGCGAGGCCATGAGGAAAAGCTATCGGTGGATTTTAGCAGGAGCGGCGTTGATCGTTTTATTTGCTCTTGGCTTGAGAGAAGGGAGACAGACAAAAGCGGCAGAAGCGCGCGAGGTGGATCGCGCGGCGATAATGGCGGTGCTCGACGCACAGGAAGCGGCGTGGAATCGCGGGGATGTGGACGCGTTCCTAATGGGCTACTGGCATTCGCCAGAGCTGACGTTCTCTGGGAGCAATGGTGTCTCGCGCGGGTGGGATGGCGTGCTGGCGCGGTACAAGAAGAATTATCCGGACCGCGCGGCGATGGGACAGCTTGATTTTTCGGAGCTGGAATTTCGATTTCTGGGGCCGGATGCGGCGCTGGTGCTGGGGCATTGGCATCTCAAGCGAGACATCGGCGGCGTATTTTCGCTGGTGTGGCAGCGATTTCCGGAAGGTTGGAAAATTATTCATGACCATACGAGCGCGGTCGAAAAATGAGGCGTGATCCGTGCGCTGCGATCTTCGAAGTAATGTTCAAGCCAACACACTTTTCTGATATTGACTGGAGGACGGAGGCTGCATAGAATCCGCGTTACCCGTGCTGTTGGCACTCTGCAGCGACGGGTAAGGGATGAACTATGAAGACCCGAATCCTCCTCTTCTTTTGTACGTTCGCAATCGTCAACCTGATGGTTTTTCCTGGTCAGGCTGGGCCGTGGACGGCAGCCGCAAGCGCTCCGCGAGCTAACTGGCTCGCCATGCCGCACAGGGATGCGGATGGGTTGCCGCACTTTCGCGTGACCAGCACGACATTTCAGAACAATGGGACCGTGCCGTCGGTCATGGTGTTCAACGGGACGCTGGGCAGCAATTGCATCGGCGGAAATATGTCGCCGGAACTGAAATGGACGAATGCGGTGCCCTGGACGAAGAGCTACGCCGTGGTGACGTATGACGTCACGGCGAACTTTACGCATTGGGGCATCTACAACATTCCGCCCGACGTGACGGAGCTTGCGGCGAATGCGGGGATCGCGACCGCCAGTTACCCGCAGATTACGGATGATGCGGGGAACGTCGGCTATGCGGGGCCCTGCCCGCCGCCGGACATCGTGCCGAATGGTATCCACAAGTATCTATTTACTGTCTATGCACTTGATACAAAGCTAGACATACCGGCGTTTCCGCCAGGATACCCGGCGCCTCCAGAAACACTATTTCGGGCGATGATCGGGCATGTGATTGAACAAGCGACCATGACCGGATTGTTCAGTTGCGACAATGCGCCGGAGGCGGGATGTTCTTAAGAGAATTGTAAGGAGCCGCTCGCCGCGCGGGTCCTCATTTTCCTGGGCTAGTGGGTCGCGAGGGCAGTGCTCATTTAACTTATTGAAAACACAATAGTTAATGGCGAATCCCCGGGGTTCTATTTGTATGGTACTTCGGGCCTATTGGCGCGGGGCGAGAGCTTCGGCAGAATGTGGGCAGAGGTTACTGAGGGATGTTCGCCGTTATGCTACTTACGATCTCCATCATTGCGCTTTCACAATTCGCCCTGTATTACTGGCGGGCGGTTTTGGCGGGAGTGGCAGCGCATCCGGTTTCCGACCGGGTGCTGGGTGCAGCTCATCTTGAGGCCGGGCGCATGAAGGGCCAGGATTTCGAGACGCTGGCGGGATTACATGAGCTGACTCCCGACTTGCAGAGCACTGGGAGAGGGCTGACGCTGGTGCGGGCCTACTACCGGATTGTCGAAGGCCTCGCGATCCTCTCTGGCACGCGGATGCCGGCGGTGGCCGAATGGTGCGAGCGCGAGCGCGTGATTTGCGCGCGTTACGCGGCGGTGCAGATTGACCTGCGGCTGCAAGCGAACCTTGCGCTTGCGGCGGCGCTTCGGTCTTGCTAACGCAGAAACTAAAAATCAGCCGGTAATTCGCGCTGTTCCACGGTTCCTTCCGAAAAGCTCCTTCCTAAGAGTTCCTCGTTTGACTTCAAAAATCGTCCTGTAATTTTGACTTGGCCTGCTCCACAGCGCGCCTAGGGTGCGATTCTAGAGGGCAGGCATGCGTCCCTTGCGGGTAGGATGCGTGTGTAGCCCCTTGAATGTAACCTTTTGCCTGCTTGGCGGTATTCACTCAATGAAAGAGCGGGAACGGGCCGATACGGAAAATGACCAGGCGATGAGGTTGGCTCCGGACGAGGAACTGATGCTCGAAGTGCGCAATGGGTCGGGCGAAACGCTTGGGGTGTTGTTCGGACGCTATCACGGGCCGCTTTACAACTTCTATGCGAAGCTGACGGGCGACCGGACATTGAGCGAAGACCTGGTCCAGGAAGTGTTTTTGCGGATTTTGAAGTACCGGCAGAGTTATGCGCCAGGCACGCCGTTCCGGGCGTGGATTTACCAGATTGCGAGGAATGCGCGCGTGGATCACTACCGAAAAACACCGCGGCACATTACCTTTGAGCCGGAGATGGCGCCTGCGCTGATGCCGAAGGATTCGGCGCAGCAATCAGAAGAGGCGGAGCTGTTGCATCGCGCATTGATGCAGATGCCGGAAGAAAAAAGAGAGATTTTGATTTTGAGCCGTTTTCAAGAATTGAAATACGAGGAAATTGCGCGGCTGCTGGGATGCGAGCTGGGGACGGTGAAGACGCGGATTCACCGTGCGATTCAGGAGCTGCGGCAGAATTTCATGCAGCTCGAGCGAGGGATGATCCAGAGCGACAAGAATTCTGGAGGAACGAAGTTCGTGCCTCCCCGGAGGGCCGGAAATGAAGTGTGAAGAGATCGGAGAGCTCCTGCCGGACTATTTGCAAGGAAGCCTGAAGGCCGAGCAGGACGACTTGGTGGAACAGCATATTGCGGAGTGCGCGGATTGCCGGGAGGACGTGGCGATTTGGAAGAAACTGTCGCTTCTGCCGGTGGAGCAGCCGAGCGTGGGGTCGCGCGAGCGCTTTGAGGCGATGCTGCATGCGTATCAAACGGGGCGCCACGATAGGGCGGAGGTTGGACGCGGGAAGCGTGGTGGGGTGTGGAACTGGTTGCGATCGCCCGTGGGAGCCGTGGCTTGGAGCGCGGCGCTGGTGGTGCTCGGCGTTTTCGCGGGGAATTATATGGGGAACAGATCCGTTCACTCGAATACCGACAAGGACGAAATCGCGGCGATGCATTCCGAACTGACGAATATGCGGCAACTGGTGGTGCTGTCGATGTTGCAGCAGCAGTCCGCCAGCGAGCGGCTGCAGGGGGTGAGCTACAGCCAGCGCGAGGGACAACTCGATCCGCAAGTTGTGGCGGCGCTGGTGCACACGCTGCGCTACGACAACAGCGTGGATGTGCGGTTGGCGGCGCTGGACGCGCTGAGCCGGCACGGCGGGCAGCCGCAAGTGCACAGAGACGTCGTGGAAGCGCTGCAGGAGCAGCAATCGCCGCTGGTGCAGGTGGCGTTGATCGACCAGATGCTGGAATGGCGCGATGCGGACACCGCGCAGCGGCTGCGCAATTTTGCGCAATCACCGAATTTGAATCCGACGGTGCGGCAGCGCGCGGATTGGGCGCTGAGCAAATTGAATTGAGGAGAGGGCCATGAGCAGAGAGAGAAAATCTTTCGGCATGATTCTGGCGACGTACGCGGCAGGCGCGGTACTGCTGGTGACGTTTTGCGCGAAGAAAAGCGCGGGGCAGCAACCGGTGGAAGTGACGGTGGGAAGGATCCATCCCGTAGTGCAGCCGGTGATGAACCCGGTGGTACTGCCATCGCTCAAGCTGGATGTTGCGCCGTCCATCGCAAGCGTTGTGCCGGAGGTTACTTCGGTGACCGCGGGAGACGACGACGACTTCCGGACGAGCGATCAGGAAAAGATTCAGAAAAGCTTCGCGATGCCGGCAAACGGACAGAAATCGCTTGAGATCGACAATGTGTGGGGATCGATTGAGGTCGTTGCGGATACGGCGGACAAAGTGGAACTGTCCGTGGAGAGGACGACGCGAGCGGAGTCGAAGGAAAAACTGGAGCAGGCGAAGAAGGAAGTGACCCTGGACATAACGCAGCAGGAAGGTGCGGTGAAGCTGTACGTCAACGGGCCGTTCCGCTGCCAGTGCGATGATTGCCGGCATTCGCGTGACGACGACGGGTACAGAGTGAAGATGGACTTTGTGGTGCACGTGCCGCGCGACATCGATATCAAGGTGAAAACGGTGAATGAAGGGCGTGTGGTGGTGCGGGACACGAACGGGAATTTTCTAGTGAGGAACGTCAACGGTGACATCGAGATGGACGACGTGGCGGGGTCGGGGACGGCACGGACGGTCAATGGGCCCGTGATCGTTTCGTTCCGGCAGAATCCGAAAGAGAACTCCGACTTCAAGACGATTAACGGCAACGTGGAATTGAAGTTTGCGCCAGATTTGTCTGCGGACTTCCGTTTCAAGACGTTGAACGGCGGCATCTACAGCGATTTCCCGGTGACGGCGATGCCGGTACACGAGATGCAAGAAGAACACAAAGGCAGCAAGGTGATTTATCGAGCCGATCGCTACACGGAAATACGCGTGAAGTCCGGCGGCCCGCAGATTCAGATTGAAAATCTAAATGGAGACATTCGCATTCTTGAAAACCATGAATAACCAAAGACAATTGTTCAAAACCATTTTCGCAGTAGCGGCGGCGTTTGGCACGGCAGCGATCGCGCCACAGGCGCAAGCCCAGACGCAGTCCGGGAGCGACCGCATCGTCGTCAAGCTGGACGATCCAGCGCGGCCGGCATTCGTCAAAGCCAGCCTGGTGAATGGCGGCATCACCGTGAAGGCCTACGACGGCAAGGAAATTATCGTCGAGGCGCGCGCGCGAAACGAGGAGGCGGAGAAACCTTCGAGCGGGCCGAAGCGGCTGAATATTTCGACGACGGGGTTGTCCATCGAAGAAGAAAACAATGAAGTGCGCGTCAGCACGGAATCCTATGCGAGGACGATTGATCTCACGATCTCGGCGCCGGTGCACACCTCCGTAAAGCTGCGGGCGGTCAACGACGGGGACATTGTGGTCACGGGAGTGGACGGAGATCTGGATGTGGATGACATCAACGGTTCAGTCACGCTGAATAATGTTTCCGGTAGCGCCGTTGCTCATGCGTTGAACGGGCATGTACATGCAAACTTCGTGAAGGTGAACGCGCAGAAGCCCATGGCTTTCAGTTCCTTGAATGGCGACATCGACGTGACATTTCCAGCGGATGTGAAAGCTAACGTGAGCATAAAGTCCGACCGCGGCGATGTGTTCAGCGACTTCGATGTGCAACTGCAAGCCTCGGCGCCGCAGCAAGTCGTCGAGGACGGCCGCGCGAACGGGGGCAAGTATCGCGTGAAAATCGACAAGACGGTACATGGAACCATTAACGGCGGCGGCCCGGAGTATCAATTCACAAATTTCCAAGGACAGATTTACATTCGCAAGGCGGGCAGCCCGCGCTAGCAACCCCCGAAAGATGTCTTTGACGGAAGTTTTGCTCTATTCTTGATAGCCGAACAGCAAGAATAGAGCGAGCGCTGCCGACGAATAGCAGTTTCGAATAGGGGACCTACATGCGTGTTCGGCTCTCACACAAATTGCTTTGCTTGTTGCTGCCGATTTGTTTGGCATGTTGTTTCGTGCAGGCGTGCACAGCGCAAACTAATGCGCCCGTCATCTTTGTAGATCACGGCCCA
>JBARCY010000252.1:0-4070 GCA_049794595.1 Candidatus Acidiferrum sp. | reverse complement strand
CTCATGTACCACCTCCCGATGCAGCGCAAGGTGCGCGATTTCGTCGTCACTGCGGAAATGGTTCGCAGCCGGGAGATTAATTGGAGCTTGCTCGAAAAGGCCGGATAGGCCGCTTCGAGCCGTGATCACTTTTCAGGGGCCCAAATGTTCACTCGCGAAAAACAGGAATTGAAGCGCGTACCCATGATGCCGGTGCGCGACATGGTCATTTTTCCGCAGCAGATGACCCCCTTCATCGTTGGCCGCGAGGCCAGCGTGCGCGCGCTCGAAGAGGCTCTCGCCGGCGACAAAAAGATTTTCCTCTCCACACAGCATGACGCTTCCGTGGACGATCCGAAGCCCGAAGAAATTTACGCCGTCGGCACGCTTGCGAACATCGTGCAAAGCGTCAAACTGCCCGATGGCAATATCAAGGTTTTGGTCGAAGGCGTCGAGCGGGCCCGCGCCCTTTCCATCGCTTCCGAAGAAGGCTTCTTCCGCGCCACCGTCCGTTTGCTGAACGCGCGCGTCGAGCCGTCCCCGCAAGTCGACCAAACCGTTCAGAAGATCACCAGCCTTTACGAACAGTTCATCAAGCTCTCGCAGAGCCTGAATTACGACACCATGATCGCCGCGGCGCGCGGTGACGACCCGGCCCGCCTTTCGGACACCATCGCCGCCAACCTGCAGCTCCCCGTCGACGAAAAACAGGATCTGCTCGAGACGGTCGATCCCATCGAGCGTCTCAACCGCATCGGTGACATCCTCGAAATCGAGCTCGAAAAACTCAATGTCGATCGCAATATCAACACGCGCGTCAAGCGCCAGATGGAGCGCGCCCAAAAAGAGTATTACCTCAACGAAAAACTCAAAGCCATCCAAAAGGAACTCGGCCGCGGCGAAAAGAGCGAGATCGACGAGCTCAAGAAGAAAATCGACTCCGCCGGAATGAGCAAGGAAGTCCACGAAAAAGCCATCCAGGAATTGAAACGCCTCGAGTTGATGCCGCCCATGTCCGCGGAATCGACCGTCAGCCGCAACTATCTCGATTGGCTGCTCGCTGTCCCCTGGAAAAAGAAGTCCAAGGAAATTCGCGACATCCTGGCCGCCGAAAAAATCCTCAACGAAGAGCACTACGGCCTCGAAAAAAGCAAAGAGCGCATCCTGGAATTTCTGGCCGTCCGCCAGCTCGTGAAAAATCCCAAGGGTTCCATCCTCTGCTTCGTCGGGCCTCCCGGCGTTGGTAAAACTTCGCTTGCCATGTCCATCGGCCACGCCACTGGGCGTAAGTTTGTCCGCGTTTCGCTCGGCGGCGTCCGCGACGAAGCCGAAATTCGCGGCCATCGCCGCACTTACATCGGCGCTCTCCCCGGCCAGATCATCCAAATGATGAAAAAGGCCGGCACGGTAAATCCGATTTTCGTCCTCGACGAAGTCGATAAAATGTCCACCGATTTCCGCGGCGACCCGTCTGCCGCGCTGATGGAAGTCCTCGACCCGGAATTGAATCACAGCTTTACGGACCACTATCTCGATGTCGAGTACGACCTCTCGAAAGTAATGTTCGTCTGCACCGCCAACGTGCTGCACACCATTCCTCAGCCGTTGCAAGACCGCATGGAAATCCTCCGGCTGCCGGGTTACACCGAGCAGGAAAAACTTGAAATCGCCAAGCGCTTCCTGGTCAAGCGCGCTCGCGAAGCCACCGGCATCAGCGAGAAAAACCTCAAGTTCACCGACGAAGGCCTGCTGCACATCATCCGCCATTACACTCATGAAGCTGGCGTGCGCAACCTCGAGCGCGAAATCCAGAACATCGCCCGCAAGATGGCGCGCAAAGTCGTAACGGAAGGCAACACCGTCGGCGTCGAAATCAACCCGGCCAACACGAACGATTTCCTCGGCATCCTGAAGTACCGCGAATATTGGCTCGAAAAGCACAACGAAATCGGCTTGACCACTGGCCTCGCCTGGACCGAAGTCGGCGGCTGCGTGCTTGCCACCGAAGCAACCCTGATGGAAGGCAAAGGGCGCCTCACGCTGACCGGCAAACTGGGCGACGTGATGCAGGAATCCGCACAAGCAGCCATGAGCTATGTGCGCTCGCGTTCCGCGCAACTCGGCCTGGCAAGAGACTTCTATCGCAACGTCGACATTCACGTGCACGTGCCCGAGGGCGCTATCCCCAAGGACGGCCCTTCCGCCGGAATCACCATCTGCACTTCGATCGTCAGCGCCCTGACCAGAATCCCCGTGCTTCGCGACGTGACCATGACCGGCGAAATCACCCTGCGCGGTAAAGTTCTCCCCATCGGCGGCGTCAAGGAAAAGCTCCTGGCCGCCCATCGAATGGGCTTGCGTACAGTGCTGCTTCCGAAGGACAATGAGAAGGACCTGGCGGACATCCCGCAGGAGATCCTCTCCTGTCTCAAGGTTCATTTTGTTGAAACCATGGATGAAGTGCTGCAGCTTGCGCTCGAACGCGCGATCGTGCCCATTGAGCATCCTGAGGTCGCGCCCGTTGCGGAACCTTTCGTTGCCAGCGCCGAGAAAGACAAGAGTTTGACCAACTAAGCAGCGAAGATGTGAGTACGCCCTGCGATTTTTCCAGGCAGGATGGGGCTCCGCGCTGCCGCCGCTTGCAGAAAGTCTGGTTTGCCCATCCTGGCATGTTTTCGTTTGTCCGCCAGTGCGGTGCGCCACCTCACGAACAATCCGGGATTTTGTTGACCGCTCTGCGGCCACGCAAAAAAGAAGGTCAATTTACACCATCAAAGTTAAGGATATATGAAAGAAACAAGCATTGAAGGAACCAATCAGATGAGTATCAGCCTCGCCGAGTTAAAAGAAAAAAACATCACCGACCTCGCCAAGATCGCCAAGGAATTGAACATTCCCGGCGCCAGCGGCATGCGCAAGCAGGAGTTGATCTTCCAGATTCTCCGCGCCCAAACGGAGAAAAACGGCTTGATCTTCTCGGAAGGTGTCCTCGAATGCCTCCCCGACGGATTCGGATTCCTCCGCGCTCCGGAATATAACTACCTCCCGGGCCCCGACGACATTTACGTTTCGCCGTCCCAAATCCGCAAGTTCGATCTCCGCACCGGAGACACTGTCTCCGGCCAAGTCCGCCCGCCCAAAGATGGCGAGCGTTACTTCGCGTTGATTAAAGTCGAAGCCGTCAACTTCGAAGATCCCGAAGTCGCGCGCAACAAAATCTTTTTCGACAACCTGACGCCGCTCTACCCCCAGGGCCGCCTCAAGATGGAAACCACCAAGGAGAACATGACGGGCCGCGTGCTCGACCTTCTCTGCCCCGTCGGCAAGGGCCAGCGCGGTCTCGTCAACGCTCCTCCGCGCACCGGCAAAACCATGATCCTGCAGTCCATGGCCAATTCCATCACCACCAACCATCCCGAAGTCGCCCTCATTGTTCTTCTAATCGACGAACGCCCCGAAGAAGTCACTGACATGCAGCGCACCGTCAAGGGCGAAGTCATCAGCTCAACATTCGACGAACCGCCGCAGCGCCACATCCAAGTCGCGGAAATGGTCCTCGAAAAGGCCAAGCGCCTCGTCGAACACAAGCGCGACGTCGTCGTGCTCCTTGACTCGGTCACGCGTCTCGCTCGCGCTTACAACGCCGTTACGCCGCCCTCCGGAAAAGTTCTCTCCGGCGGTATTGACGCCAACGCTCTCCAGCGCCCGCGCCGCTTTTTTGCCGCCGCGCGCAACGTCGAAGAAGGCGGTTCGCTCACCATCATCGCCACCGCGCTGATCGATACCGGCAGCCGCATGGACGACGTCATCTTCGAAGAGTTCAAGGGCACCGGCAACATGGAAATCTACCTCGACCGCCGTCTTGCCGATAAGCGCGTCTTTCCTGCCATCGACATTCAGCGCTCCGGCACGCGTAAGGACGAACTGCTCCTCCCGCCGGACGAGCTGGCCCGCGTTTGGGTTCTGCGCAAGGTTTTGAGCCCTCTCTCAACCGTCGAAGCCATGGAGCTTTTGCTCAGTCGCCTCACGAAGTCGAAGTCCAACGCCGAATTTCTCGGCTCGATGTCCGCACCGACGTAAGCGAGACGAGC
>JBARCY010000251.1:0-9475 GCA_049794595.1 Candidatus Acidiferrum sp. | reverse complement strand
TCTCGCCGCGCGAAACATACTCGCGCACCAGCCTGTCGATCTCCGCAGGCGCCGCATCGTGCGGCAGCCGCGAATGAATCACCACGCGTTTCGTGCGCGCCTGCGCCGGAAAGTCGCACTCATGGCTGACGCCGACAATTTCCTTGTCGAAGCCTAGAGCAAACAGAATTTCCGTCGCCGAAGGCAGTAAAGATACAATCTGCATGCCGAAACTCTACCATAAGCGCTTGTTGCTTAAGCACTAGCAATTCGCCAGCAACTTGAGAGATTAGCGCCGTTTCTTTGGTCTCCTCAGGTAGACTGTTAATATCAAAGCTTGAATCTGGCGGTCCTTTTTGTAGGAGGTTCATTCCAAATGACTATTGAGCTTAAACTCAAGTCCGAAACGGAGGCCCTCCTCATCGCCCAGGCTCGCGCCAAAGGCGTGCCTCCGGAAACAGTGGCCGAACAGCTCCTTGAAAAAGCGCTCACGGTCGACCCTCGACCACAAGGCCAAATGAGCGTTGAAGAGTTCCATCAAATGCTGCGAGGCATGGCGCAGGGTTCCGAGAAACTACCAGTTTTGCCCACCGAGAGTTTCACCCGCGAAAGCTTCTACGAGGATCCGCTAGATGACGGAGACGCCGTACCTCGTCGATAGCAATGTCCTTCTCCGCTGGGTGCAGCCCAACCACCGGGATTATCCCACTATCATTTCGTCTATAGATTTCCTCCTTCGGCGCGGCGCTGTCCTTTGTTATACCTCTCAGAATGTCGCGGAATTTTGGAATACCTGCACTCGCCCCGTGGATCGCAATGGATATGGTCTGTTGCCTCAAGATGCCGACCGCGCCGCTAGGTTCTTCGAGGAGAGGCTTCGCTTGCTCCCCGACAGCCTCGCTGTTCATGAAGAGTGGCGCCGGCTATTGGTGACCCACAGCGTTTCGGGCGCGCAAGTTCACGACGCGCGCTTAGTTGCTGCAATGCGAGTGCATGGCATCAAGCGCATTCTGACGTTCAACGTCAAGGATTTTGCTAGGTATGCTGAAATCGAAAGCGTACATCCTCACAGTATTGTATCCCCCTGATTTCAAGCACTTCGCCCGACATTAGGGGTTATCACTTGTAGAGGAAATATTTGCGGCGCGTTTCGTCGTAATTTGTAAGAGCGACAGACCAGCTCGCGACGATTTGCTCCGGCGCGACGCCGGCCTCGAGCTGCTTAATGGTCTCCTCATTGCCCAGCAGAGTGATCAATTTCGCGGGATCGAATTGCTTGGGATAAAGCTTGTACAGGATGGTGGCGATCTCGAGTCCCATGCGCATCGAGCGAACCGCGGCCTGGTCCGTCACGCGCACCGCGACGCCTCCGCAACGCTCTCCGGCATGCAGCCCCGAAACAGGGATAAAGGGTTGGTCCGTGAAATGCAAACCCGGGAGATGGAGCGAATTCAACCGCGCCGCGACTTCAGCTCCATCGATCCACGGCGCGCCGAATTCCTCGAAGGGCGTCTCCGTGCCGCGCCCCACGGAAACTCCGGCGCTCTGCAAAATTTCAATGCCCGGATAGAGAATCGAGCCTTTGATGGTTCGCAGATTCGGCGAAGGAGGAACCCAGCGGATGCCGGTGCTCTCGAAGAAATAATTGCGATGCCAGTTTTTCATGGCGATGACGTGTAGATCGCAGCCGATGTGATTTTCCCCGTTGAAATACTGGGCGAGTTCGCCAATGGTGAGCGCATATCGAATCGGCAGCGGATAATAGCCGACGAAATTTGTTTTGTCGGGATCGAGCATGGGGCCTTCGATAATCTCGCCGCCAAGGAGATTGGGCCGGTCCAGCACATAAAAAGCGATGTGGTGCTTGGCGGCTTCTTCCATCGCGTAGGCCATCGTGACCGTGTACGTGTAGAAGCGCACGCCCGCATCCTGAATATCGAAGACCAGTGTGTCGATGCCGGAAAGCATTTCGTCCGTGGGACGAAGCGATTCGCCGTACAAGCTGTACGTAGGCAAGCCGGTCGTCGGATCCTTCGAGGAAGAGACTTTGTCATCGGCGCTGCCGGAGATGCCATGCTCGGGGCTGAAGAGCGCGACGAGCTGCACGCCGGGCGCGTGGAATAGCCTCTCGATGGTCGTGCGGCCCTCGGCGTCGAGGCCGGTGTGATTCGTGATCAGCCCAACGTGTTTCCCCCGCAGGGGCGCGAACTTTTCAGCTTCCAGGACATCGAGTCCCGTTTGCACTCGCGCGGCGCGCCTGCCGTGTTTCGCGTGTTTTACGGCGGCGTGCGCGGAAAGACAAAACGTGAAGGCCAGGCAAACGGAAACCACAAACTTTTCAACGAGACCGCCGCGAGTTTTGGGCAAGCTTTTCCTCCGGTTGTGCGTCACCAATGATATTCTGGAACGTTTCGTTCGGCGCTGCGTTGTGAGCGTGAAGTGCGTGTGTTATATACAGGCACAGGACCGGGCGGCAACCGGGGGACCCACATTTGATGAAAGGGCGCGGTAAAAGCGTTCTGCTGCTCATTCCTTTTGGTTTGTTCCTTTTTCTTATGGCCCACACGACGCGCAGTCAGAGCAAAAATCCCGCGACGCCTTCCACTCAAAAAGCAGCTGGCGCTAAGAAAAACGCGGCGACGGCGCATCCCGCGCAAAAATTATCTCCGGCGGCCGCGCGCTGGGTGGCCACCACGCTCGCCAAAATGACGCTCGACGAAAAAGTCGGGCAGACTCTTTTTACGACGGTTCACGGCAGTTTCACGCCCACCGACGCACCCGCCTATGCAGAGATGATGCGCGACGTGGAAAAGTTGCACGTCGGCGGGTTTATCAACATCACGGAGCCGTCGCCGCTCGGCATCGTGAAGAGCCAGGCGTATCCGACGGCTGTGCTCACGAACCAATTGCAATCCAAATCGAAACTGCCACTTCTTTTCGGCGCAGATTTCGAACGCGGTACGGCCATGCGTTTGGATGAAGGGACGTCGTTTCCTACGGCGATGGCGCTCGCCGCCGCAGGCAATCCGAAAGATGCGTACACCATGGGAAAAATCACGGCGCTCGAAGCGCGCGCCGTGGGCATTCAATGGATTTACGCGCCGGATTCCGATGTGAATAACAATCCGAATAATCCGATCATCAACACACGTTCATTCGGCGAAGACCCGCAAAGAGTCGCGGAATACGTGTCAGAGTTTGTGCGCGGCGTGCAAGAAAATGGCGGGCTGGCGACCGCGAAACATTTTCCAGGACACGGCGATACCGCCGCGGATTCGCACATCAACTTGCCCGTGATTCACGCGGACCGCGAGCGCATCGAAAGTCTCGAGCTGGTTCCGTTTCGCGCGGCGATTGCCGCCGGCGCGGACAGCATCATGACCGGGCATCTTTCCATTCCCGCGCTCGAACCAGATCCCAATACACCGGCCACACTTTCCTCGAATATTTTGACGGGACTTTTGCGTGACGAGCTTGGCTATCAGGGACTCGTTGTCACGGACGCAATGGACATGGGCGGCATTACCATGCGTTTCGCGCCGGGCGACGCGGCGGTGCGGGCGTTTGCGGCGGGAGCGGATGCGCTGCTCATGCCGCCGGTTCCGGACGCGGCGTTTGAGGCGCTGCGGGATGCAGTGAAGTCCGGACGCATTTCCCGCGAGCGGCTGGATGCGTCGGTTCGGCGGATTTTACAGGCGAAGGCGCGGCTCGGTCTTTACCAAGAACGATTGGTGGACGTGAACGCGCTGAACAAAAACTTTGGCAAGGTCGAGTGGCAAAAGAAAGCGCAGGAAATTTCGGACCGCGGTGTGACGCTACTGCGAGACACGCCGCATCGCTTGCCAGTGGATGGCACGAAACCGACGCGGGCACTGCTAGTTGCGCTGTACGCCGATCCTGAACCGTATCCGGGTGAAGATTTGGAACGCGAGCTGCGTTCTCGTGTGGATACGCTGACAACGCTGCGCGCGGACACGCGATTTGTGAAAGCGGACAACTTGAAATTGCCGGCCCCGGACACGTACGACATTGCGATCCTCGCGCTCTTTGTGCGCGTGAGCGACCGCAAAGGCAACGTGGACGTGCCTGCCGAACAAGCGGCGTTTGCGGACAAAGTTTACAAGAACGGGAAGCCGGTGATCACGGTTGGATTCGGGAGTCCGTATGTGGTCGAGGATTTTCCGCAGGCAGAGACGTGGCTTTCGGCATTCGGCATCAGCGACGTCGCACAGATTTCCGTGGCGCGCGCGCTCTTCGGGGAGATTCCTGTGCGCGGACGCCTGCCGGTAACTGTGCCGGGCGTGGACATGAATGCTGGATTTGGAATCGAAGTGCCTGCCGATCCGATGACTGTTGAGCCGATGGAAGCGCGTTCCGAGGCCCAGCTGCAGCCGGCATTCGACGTACTCGAAAAAGCGATTGCGGATAAAGCATTTCCAGGCGCGACGCTGGCCGTGGGCTATAAAGATAAAGTGACGCTGCATGCGTTCGGGAATTTGAGCTATGACGCGAAATCGCCGCAGGTGAATTTGCGGACGATGTATGACGTGGCATCGCTGACCAAAGTGATTGTGACGACCACGCTGGCCGAAAAACTCGTCGAGGGAGATTTTGCTTCTCCGCTGCAACTGGATGCGCCGGTCGAGCGCTACTTGCCGGAATGGGCCAGCGGGCCGCAGCCGGAGTGGCGTCATCGCGTGACGGTGCGGCATTTGCTGACGCATACGTCGGGGCTGCCGCCGTTCAAGGAGTACTGGCGCACCTCCAAGAGCAAAGAAGATACGTTGAAAATGATTTTCGTTGAGCCGCTCGAGTACGAGCCCGGCACGAAAATGGTGTACTCCGATCTCGGAGTGATTTTGCTGGGCGAGATTATCGAGCGACTCACGGGGCAGACGCTTGACGAACTGGCGAACGAATACATTTTTGCGCCGCTTGGAATGCACGACTCGATGTATAAGCCGCCAAAAAAGCTTTGGCCATCGATCGCCCCGACGGAGTTTGACGCAAGGTTTCGCCACAGGCTGATCCAGGGCGAAGTGCACGACGAAAATGCGTATGCCATGGGCGGGGTTTCGGGGCATGCCGGCGTGTTCAGCACGGCGCCGGATTTGGCGGCGTTTTGCCAGATGCTTTTGAATGGCGGCGTCTACGAGCACCACAGGATTTTGCGCCGTGCGACGATTTCGCAATTCACTGCGCCGGAAGAACTGGCGAAGGGCACGCGCACGCTCGGCTGGGTCGTGCCGACGGAAGGCAGTTCGAGTGGGCACTATTTTTCGCCGCGCAGTTTTGGGCATACGGGCTTTACGGGAACTTCGATCTGGATCGATCCGGACCGGCAGGTATTTGTGGTGCTGCTGACGAATCGCGTCAATCCGACGCGGGAAAACCACAAAATCGCCGAGGTGCGGCCGGCCTTGCATGATGCCGTGATGCAGGCGCTGGGATTGGCGATGGCGGTTCCGGCCTCGAAGTAAGCTTAGCGAACGGTGATTGCAGGGCAATTCTTCTTCGGCTACTCACCCCCTCTTTTTTGTAAGTGTTGCGGACAAAGGACTTAGGGTTCGTGTAAGTGCCTTGGAATCAATGGTTACGAGGAGAGTTGTAAATATTGTTGCTAAAGGAGTTAGCGGGAGTGTTGTTGGGGCGGCGGCGGGGAAAGAGGGTACGTGCTATCGCAAGGGCTTCTTCGACGGGGGTTTGTGTGGTCGAGGTTGCGGGTTCTGGGGATTGGGTGGCGGGATTGGGTGGGGGTGCCGCGACCGGAGTTGAGGGTGAAACGAGATGGGTCTCGGCGGGGGTCGAAGAGGCGGGATTGATGGAGGATCCTTCGCTACGCTCAGGATGGCAGGCCTCGGAGGCGGGGGAGTGTAGCGGCGCGGGCGAGACGGGCTGGGGAGGTGCGGATTCGCCGGGGTCGTCGGATGCGGGATCGTCTGGTTCGCTGGATTCGGGGTCATCGGAATCGTGGGAATCGTCGGGAGCGGGCGGGAAGAGGTAGTCGTGGTTGCCGTTGACGGAGTTGCGAATGGATTCACGCCAGCCATCGGTGCTGAAGGCGTTGATGTATTCGTGCTGGGCAAGGCGGATGGACTGCATGAGCGTTTGCATCATGTAGGCGACGGTGCGGGCGAGTTTGGGTTTTACTTGGCCGCGTATGACGGCGGGAATGAGGCGGGAGAAAGCGGTGTTGAGATCGCAGGCGGAAAGATAGTCGCCGGAGAAGAAGTAGGCGAGGTCTTTGCCGAGAGTTGCGGCGGAGCGGGCCTGGGATTCTTTTTGGGCGTGGTAGAAGCAGAAATGTGGGTGGCTGCTGATGCGGGGAGTGCGGCAGCGGCGGCCATCGGTGAAAGAGAATAGACAGAGAGAGATGCGGTCCTTGGGACTTAGAGAAGGCATACGAAGCTCCTTTGATTTAGTTTTTGATTTGGACTGACGGAAAAGGAAAGAGCACAGCCAGGATTGGCTGTGCCACAGACGAAAAAAGCACAGGCAAGAGTGCCTGTGCTACTGATTGGGCCGAAAACGAAAACGCCTCGCGGAAGGCGAGGCGCAGTACTGAACGGATTAATTGTATCAGGATAGACATCTGGTACACAAGGGGGAAAGTGGGGACGGGGAAGGGAAAGGAAAAAGATAACGCAGAGGCGCCGAGGACGCGGAGTTGGCGCAGAGAAAAGAAAGAATACGAAACGCAGAGACACAGAGAACGTAGAGAAGAGAAAACCACACCTTTTCAAAAAAGCAAACCAGAAAAGGCGGGGCACCCGAAGAGATGCAAAGTCAGAATCGCTTCGCTGTGGCTGAGTGTGGTCCACCCGCCAAAGTCAAAATCGGTTCGTGGCAGATGAGCTTAGTGGAACTGCAATTAGACTGCACACTTTTTATCGGGTTTTAGCGGGTGCATAAAAATCGACGAGATTGCCGTCGGGGTCGCGGAAGTATATGGAACGGGTGCCCCACGGCTGAGTGGTCGATGGTTTGACCCAAGTTTTCACCAGGGGCTGGAGTCGCGCGTACTCTTTGTCAACGTCAGCAACCTGGAACTCGAGGATCACGCTCTTGTTGTTGGCCGGCTCGGCGGAGCCGGGAATGTACTTTTCTTGGGCGGCAGCGGAGAAAACCGCGAGCACTGCCACGCTGGTGTGAAACTCGGCATAATCTGCACCGGACTTCTGTGCTTTTATCGCGAGGATGGGCTCATAGAATTGAACGAGCCTGTCTACGTCGTTCGTGATGAGGCAAGTGTGCATCAATTTTGGGGCGATGCTAGCGTCCTGGAGCAAGTGATTATGGGTCGGCAAGAGCGCCACTGACAGGGCTCCGAGAGTCACTGCCAGTTCAAACACCAAAAACTTAGCAAGAGTCGTAATCATCGCGGTCCGCTCCTGAACACCGCTCGTCAGGCTTATTGGCGATTCCAAGCGGCTAAGCTATCCACCCATTAGACGGCAAAAGCCTGCCAAAGAATAACCTCATGACGGGAGAACATTTTGCTGGAAATCGAGGGCGGCTTGGGCTAGGTCGGCGGGTTTGCCTAGGTCACGCCAGTAGGAATGGTCGTGGCGGAAGGCTAGGATTTTTTGGGATTGGGAGGAGAGGCGGAGGTAGGAGTCGATGATGGAGAAGACGGCGGTGGATTCGGTGAGTAGGGGGAGGAGGCGGGGGGAGATTACGTGAATGCCGGAGAAGGCTAGGGGAAGGAGAAGTGGCGAGTGGCTAGTGGCGAGTGGCGAGCGAGAAGAAACAGCAGATTCCTCGCTCCGCTCGGAATGAACGCTCGCGGGGGCGTCCTTGATCGTTTCGTTGGTCGATTGAGCCGAGAACGCCACGGGATTCTTCGCTTCGCTCAGAATGACAGAGCTCTGCGGACTCGGATTGACGATTTCGTCGTGAGTGTTGATGCGGCGGCCGGAGAGTTGGAGTTGGTCATTGAAGAGGAGCTGGCGCCCGGAGGGACGGGATTGGACGGCGAGGGTCGCGAGGGCGCGATGGTCGCTGTGGAACTGGAGCATGGCGGATAGGTCGATGTTGCTGACGACATCGACGTTGTGGAGGAGGAAGGGATCGTCGAGGCGCGCGGGATCTTCTTGGAAGAACCAGGCGGCTTTTTTTAGGCCGCCGCCGGTGTCCAGGAGTTGGTCGTCTTCGCGGGAGAGTTCGATGCGGAGGTTGAAATTATTTTTGGATTGGAGATAATCGGCGACCATTTGCGCGAAATGATGGACGTTGACGATGAATTCGGTTACGCCGAAATTGGCTAGACGCGCGATGGTGATTTCCAGGAGGGTGCGGCCGTTGATTTCGACTAGGGCTTTGGGGCGGGTGTCGGTTAGGGGGCGGAGGCGGGAGCCTAGGCCGGCGGCTAGGATCATGGATTTCATGGGAGGAAAACCGAGTGAGTAGTGGGTAGTGGGTAGTGAGTAGTGCGAAGAAATTCGGAAAAAGATTTAACACAGAGGGGCGCAGAGACACAGAGGGCACAGAGAAGAGAGAGGCGAAGAGCGGTCATCCTCGGAAGGATGACCCTACAACTGCCATTGCGGCGAGAGCGAAGAACGAGCGTCATTTGCGGAGGTTCTCGAGGCCTAGGTGGCGGAGTTGGACTTCGATGCTGGGCTTGGGGCGGAGGCGTTTGGCTAGTTGCTCGGCAAGAAACACAGAGCGGTGTTGGCCGCCGGTGCAGCCGAAGCTGATCATAAGATTTTTGAAGCCGCGGGATTGGTAGCTGGAGATGCTGGCGTCGACAAGGCTGAGGACGCTGGCTAGGAATTGGTGGACGGACTCTTGTTGGTTGAGATAGTCGATGACCGGGGCGTCTTGGCCGGTTAGGGATTTGAAGCGCTCTTCACGGCCGGGGTTGGGGAGGCTGCGGCCGTCGAAGACGAAGCCGCCGCCGTTGCCGGTTTCGTCCTTGGGCAGGCCTTGATGAAAAGAGAAGCTGAAAATGCGGACAACGAGATTGTCGGCGTCGCTGGAGAGGCTTTGCAATCTTTCAGAGGCGAGCATGCCTTGGAATGCAGCCATTAACGCTGGGAGGGCAATGGGAAGTTCGGCGTGATGCAGGAGCCAGCGAAGATTTTTCAGGGCGTAGGGGACGCTTTGGAGGAAATGGACTTTGCGTTCGTAGAAGCCGCGGAAACCGTAAGCGCCGAGAGCTTGCATGATGCGAACGTAGACGTAAGCATAGTAATAGCGGAGGAAGGAATCGCGGTCGACGGGGATAAATTTTTCCAAGGCGCGGAGATAATCGTAGAGGAGCTGCTGGCGGAGATCGGGAGGGAGATCGGCTTTGGCGTCGTAGAGGAGCGAGGCGATGTCGTATTGGAGGGCGCCTTTGCGGCCGCCTTGGAAGTCGACGAAATGCGGCTGGCCATCGCGGAGGAGGATGTTGCGGGACTGAAAATCGCGATAGAGAAAATAATCGCGCGGGGCGCTGAGGAGGAAATCGGTTAGGCGGCTGAAATCGGCTTCGAGAGAGTGCTCATTGAAG